>CBIHLW010000007.1:0-19703 GCA_966210755.1 uncultured bacterium | reverse complement strand
TTCCTAATCCAATTGTCTTTTTTCCAGGTTGGCTGCTATCACTTTGATAGATACTTTATCTCCCATCCTGAATTTTCTTCCGCTGCGCATGCCCACAAGACTGTAGTCCGTATCTACCAGCCTGAATTCATCATAATCGGACAAACTGGCTATACTTACCATGCCTTCGCATTTATGATCAATGGTCTCCACCCAGAAACCAAATGCAGAAACACCGCTTATCACGCCTTCAAATTCTTCTCCCAGAAAATCTTTCATGTATTCAACCTGCTTGTACTTATTGGCCGCACGTTCTGCATCCATTGCCGCTCTTTCTCTTTCGCTGCAATGTTTACATTTCTGATCCATCTTTTTATCCGGCCTGATATTCTTATTCAATACCTGCTCAAGCACCCGGTGCACTATGATATCCGGATACCTTCTGATGGGAGAAGTAAAATGACAATAGTGTTCAAAGCCTAATCCATAATGGCCAATATTCTCAGTTGTATAAATGGCTTTTGCCATGGTACGGATGCCCAGTTGTTCAAGTACATGCTGCTCCGGTTTTCCCTGTACATCTCTCAACATCTGGTTGAATGATGCTGCAGTTTTCTCTGGCGAAGAGGTATCAAATTTATGACCGAATTTTTTAGCAAATGCCATGAATGGAAGGAGCTTTTCTTCTGAGGGCAGGTCATGAACGCGGTAAGCAAAAGGTACCGGCTTTTTATTGACCTCGATCTTTGAAACATTTTCTGCCACATATTTATTGGCCAGTAGCATAAATTCTTCTATCAGCTGGTGCGATTCTTTGCTTTCCTTAACTACTATACCAATGGGTTTTCCCTTTTCATCCAGTTTGAATCTTACCTCTGTGCTTGAAAAATTAATAGCGCCCGAATCAAATCTTTTTTTCCGCAGTCTTTGAGCAATATTATTCAGCAATAAGATTTCATCCAGGTACAAGCCATCCTCCTTTTCAATGATCTCCTGCACTTCTTCATAGGTAAACCTGTGATTGGAGTGGATAATGGTTCGCCCTATCCAGTGCTGTTTTACCTGGCCCTTAGGCGTCATTTGAAAAACTGCGGAAAAAGTGAGTTTGTCCTCATGTGGTCTTAAAGAGCAAAGCACATTGGAAATATGCTCAGGAAGCATGGGATTCACGCGGTCGGGGAGATAAACTGATGTGGCTTTTTCATAAGCTGATTCATCGAGCGCGGTACCGGGTACAACAAAATGGCTGACATCTGCAATATGAACACCTATCTCATAGTTGCCATTTTTGAGTACCCTGATGGAAAGTGCATCATCAAAATCCTTGGCATCAATTGGATCTATGGTAAAAGTGAGTATACCCCGGAAGTCCCTCCGCTTTTGAATTTCTTCTTCTGAGATCAGATCCGGAATGCGAGCTGTTTCTTCAAGAACATCATCAGCGAAACCAATAGGAAATCCATTTTCAAGAATGATCTCTTTCATGGCAATATCGTTGGCGTCTTCTGGATTAAGGATGTTCACCACTTCCCCAACAGGCCGTTTTTTAGTATCCATTTCCCATTCCCTGATCCTTACTACCACACGGTCATTGTGCACCGCACCATTAAAACCAGATTGGGGTATGAAAATATCAGGCATTTTCTTTTCGCCTTCGATGATGGCAAATGCAAAACCTTTGCTCATCTCTATCCTGCCGATAAAGTCAAGTTGTTTTCTTTCTATTACTTCTATTACAACACCCTGCATTCGTTTGCCGCTTCTCTCAGGATTCACTTCCACCCTTACCATGTCACCATGTAAAGCCGTATTGAAATCGTTAGGTCTTACAAGGATATCGGTCTCTAATCCGTGTACTAACACGAAACCCATACCTGCCCTGGTAATCTCAAGCCTGCCCTTATATTCATCAAAATTCTTTTGTTTTTTCCTGCCTGGTTTCTTTGAATTTTTCCTTCCCATGGTTACGAGGGTTTTTTAAAATTTTGTATGAAACTAATCACTTCGTTATTAAATGCATTTTCCTGTTGAAATAGAAATTTATGTTCAATAGGAACCACATAAAAAGGCATGCCATCCATTTCCTGCCTGAATTTAAGTAAACGCATGGCATCCTTTTCAGTTGTAAGTATTATTTTCTTTTCGGATTCTAATCCTGCAAATCTTTTTTTTATTTCTTTCCAGTCGTCTATTGAAAAAATATGATGGTCGTTGTAATGCATCATATCATATTCTTCGATCTTTTGCTCCAGGTAATTTTTAAGGGGTTTTGGATTGGCAATACCTGTTATTAAAAGTACTTCAGTATTGTCATCTATCAATTTAAAGTCGTGACGGGTAATATGATAAGGCATGCCATAAGATATGCAGGTAAAAAATATCTTTTGGCCGGGCAACGGCCTGATCTCTTTTATTATAGCCTCCCTTTCCTGCCCGGTTAGTTCAGGATTGCACTTGGTTACTACAATCAGCTGTGCTCTTTTGTAACTGCTCCGCAGGTCGCGCAGATCGCCGGTGGGGAGGAAAAAATCCCTGGTAAATAAATTTGAATATTCAGTGAGTAGAATGTTGAAGCCGGCCTGGATAGAACGATGCTGAAAGGCATCATCCAGAATGATCACCTCTGTTGTAGGTTTGTCATGAAGTAATTGTGCTATGGCTACGATCCTTTCTTCTCCCACAGCAACCGGAACATCAGGAAATTTCTGGTGAAATTGCATAGGTTCGTCACCGATATCTATAGCCGTAGTGTGTGGATTGGCCAGTGCGTATCCTTTGGTCTTTCTTTTATACCCCCTGCTCAGCGTGGCTACCTTAAAACGGTTCTTCAGGTGCCGCACCAGGTATTCTACCATGGGCGATTTTCCTGTGCCCCCTACCGATAAATTCCCTACGCATATCAACGGAAGACCAAAGGTGGTGGACTTGAGAATATTTTTTTCATACATCCAGTTGCGGATGAGGATCACTAACCAGAAGAGAATTGCGAAGGGTAGCAAGAGAACGCGGAAGGATTTCAGGAACCAATTAGAAAACATATGTCCGTTGCGGGGTGATACAAAGATCTAAAGGTACATCAAAATCACTGGCGTCGTCAACTGAATCAACCGGATCAAAATACGAAAAGCCTATCTTAATGCAATCTTCCCTGCATTGCTTCAGGTAACGGTCAAAATATCCTTTACCATAACCCACCCTGTTTCCCTTTTTATCAAATGCAAGCATGGGAATGATAACAAGGTCCAGTAGTTCCGCACCGGCAACTTCAGTATCAACCGGTTCGGGAATGTTCCAGGCATTGGCTTCAAAAATGCTGTCTGCATTACAAATAATGGCTTTCATACTGTTATCTTCCCGGCCGGATTTAGGATAGCAGATGGTAAGCCCTGGATTTTTGAAATGAAGGTATCCGGTAATGAGAAAGGTATTAACCTCATTGTTTTGCTCGATGGGATAAAAACTCAGCACATAATCTATAAAAGGGATGTTAAGGGATTGAAATTGGATCAGCAGGAGATCGTCCCATTTCACTTTATCGGCAATGCTGATCTCGTCTCTTTTCCTGCGGAAAATATTTCTTGCTTCCTGTTTCAGCATGTTGGTCAGGGTTCATTAATAAAAGTTGAAAAAATAGTAGTTCCATAATGTCTTGCCGACCTGAAAAAAGGAAAGTTTTCATAATGATTCCGTGGTGTGTGCTCAAGTACAAACCTGCCTCCTTCTTTTAATAATTTTTTTTCGAAGATGAGTTTCGGAAGGTCATCAATGGTTTGAAGGGCATAAGGAGGACCAGCAAAAATAAAGTCATACTGTTGCGTACATTGTTCAATGTATCGAAACACATCTGACTTCACTACCTTGAAATTTTTCAGTCCTAATTCAGCAGCTGTTTTTTTTATAAAAGCAAACATCCTGTCATCCTTTTCAACAATGGTGAGATCTGGTACGCCACGGGAAGCAAGTTCATAACTAATGCTGCCGGTGCCTCCAAAAAGATCAAGCGTAATGAGTTCCTCAAAATCAAGCTGGTTCTGCAGAATATTAAACAAGCCCTCTTTAGCTATATCTGTTGTAGGCCTTGTATAAGGCATTTTAGCCGGCGGATGTATTCTTCTTCCACCCAGAGATCCGCTTATGATACGCATGAAGCCAGGTTATAAAGTGAGGTGAAATAATAATGCGGATAGGCATCACCGGGAATGGCATATGGAGGCGCCTGTGCAAAATGAAGGTTGGCGAAGTAATGATGAAGCTCATTATATAAAGCAGAATCCTGTTCCACCAGTCCGGAAACGATCAGAAAGGCCTCAGACTGGTTCAGCCCGAACTCATAAAATATCTTAAGGAGATAGTATACCACATCAAGCGGTGTTTTGTAGGCATAGGTCTGAGCGAGTTGTAAGCCTCCCTCTTTTTTTACTATAACCCTGAAGTTGCTGGTTGTAAAATGGATATCCACCTGGTCGGGTGCTACAAATCCGTTATATATCTTTAATGCAGGCGTATAGGAATGACAGAATTCAGCCAATGGGAATTTAGATAATAACTTATCATATATGGAAGAAGGCATTGAATAAAGCGTAGCAACCTGCCATTCATTGATACGGTCATTTAATTGTTGCCCGGAATGGTCAAATACCCGTTCCAGCATCGTATAATCTCCTTTGAACAGGTGCTGCGGTGTGATCATGGCCTGTACATGAGCACTGCATATTTTTACCCGCTCAAAATTCCCATCCAGCTGGCTAAGTATATGGTTGATCTTTTGCCCTGCTTCCATCTCATCAAAAACAATATACCTGATGAGGTCAAATGATTTTGCCTGGGTATCAAGAAAAGCATAACAACAGTAATCAGGCCCTATTTCCATTATCAGGGTTTCCGCATTGTTCCTTGCATCTCCCAGTGTAAATACTGTTTTCATCAGGTGCAAATTAAAGGATTCGCTTAATTAGATGAATATATGGGATGAAATTGTGCCGCTAAATAAACTAAATCCACCGGGTAACAGGTACAATTGGCGGGGCCAGGTGCTTTTTCATTAGCTTGCATCCTTTTCAAATGTCAGACCATCTAAAGGTTGAAGTTTCTTATGGACAGATATGGAAAATAGCATTGCCCATTGCGCTGGCTTTGCTTGTACCCCAGCTAAATCTGATCATCAATAATATTTTTCTCGGCCATCATAGTGAACAATCACTGGCCATTGCATCTATCACCGGTGTTTATTACCTGGTTTTTGCCGGTATTGGTTTTGGACTGAATAATGGACTACAAACGCTGATGTCAAGACGTGCCGGACAAAACAGGCCGGAAGACATTGGAAAACTTTTTTCACAGGGTGTGTTCATTGCCATGGTTATTTCTGCCATTGGCATTCTGATCACTTTTTTTATAGCCCCTGTCATTCTTCGGATGTATCTGAATGATACGCAGGCCAGCCAGTCAGTGGATTTTCTGAACATACGCATACTGGGGCTTCCATTCCTTTATATATACCAGCTAAGGAATGCGCTGCTGGTGAGCATCAACAGAAGTAAATTATTAATTGCAGGAACCCTTGCAGAAACGGCGGCCAACATTTTCTTCGACTGGGTATTGATCTTTGGTGCGTTGGGATTTCCGGAAATGGGATTTAATGGTGCAGCCGTTGCTTCCATTATTGCTGAATTCACAGGAATGTTTGTGATCTACCTTGTAATTAAAGCAAAAGGTATTGCCAGGAGATTTTCTTTATTCAAAGACTTCAGATTTGATAAAGAACGTTCGAATTTGATCCTGAAGATATCCGGTCCCCTCATTTTTCAGCATGCAGCCAGCATACTGGCCTGGTTCTTCTTCTATATGCTTGTAGCAAGAAATGCCACACAAACCGGACTGGCCGTATCCACCACCATGCGTGCCGTATTCGGATTTTTCGGGACCTTTTTCTGGGCGCTTGCTGCCACCACCAATACCATGGTAAGTAATGTAATAGGCCAGGGAAGAAAAGAGGAAGTAATGGGCCTCGTTTGGAAGATCTCGAAATTAAGTCTGGGTATTGGATTGATCGTATGTATTGTTTTAAACCTCTTTCCTCATGTATACCTTGGTTTATTCAGAAATGAATCTCTGTTCATTGAAACAGGAGTACCCGTGTTGAGGGCCATAGCCTTTGCCATGTTAATATTATCTGTAGGAACCGTATGGCTCAATGCAGTAACCGGTACGGGAAACAGCAGGATCACTTTTTTGATTGAGATAGCTGCTATTATCTTTTATTGCAGCTACGTGTTCTTTGTACTTGAAGTAAAACAACTGTCCATTTTATATGGCTGGCTCGCTGAATTACTGTACTGGTCAGTTTTATTCGGATGTTCCTGGTACTATATCAGAAAAGGAAGATGGAAGTACACAGTTATTTAAATTTCTTACTGTAGGTTATAGCAACAGAACCTGAAAAATTGGTAATTGGTGGATTCAGCTTGCGTATACTTATTGAAACCTGTTCAATTTCCTGGAACTGAGCCTGAAGCTTTTCTGCAATTTCCATTGCCAGTGTTTCCAGTAAATTTTTTCTGACTGCAAATTCTTCCTGCAATATCCTGTACACCTCAACATAATTGATGGTTTGTTCTATTGAAGTGATCTTTTTCTTTGGTGATTTGCACACAATGGAAAGGTCAACTTCAAATTCATTGCCCACTTTCATTTCTTCCTGATACATTCCATGTTCAGCAAAGAAGCGAAGTGATTTTAGTTCTATTGTAAATAAACCCATTGGAAAGCTGTTGGCTGCCTGCCATTGGCGGGCTGCAATGATTGATCAGTTATTAAGTTAAGCCGGGCTAGTGTCAATGGACGGTTAATGCAATCCTTTCTCCGACAAGAACCTTTCCGCATCCAGGGCAGCCATACAACCACTGCCTGCAGCGGTTACTGCCTGGCGGTAGATCTTATCCTGAACATCTCCTGAAGCAAACACACCTTCAATATTTGTTTTTGCCGTACCGGGGATGGTTTTTATATAGCCTGCATCATCCATATCAATAAAGCCTTTGAATATTTCTGAATTGGGTGTGTGGCCGATAGCAACAAAAAATCCTTTAACCGGAATTTCCTGTTTTTCATTGGTTTTGTTGTTACGTATGCGAACAGCATCAACGGTTTTGTCGCCTAAAATTTCATCTGTTTCCGTGTTCCAGTAGATTTTGATATTTGGCGTATTCAAAACCCTGTCCTGCATAATTTTACTGGCACGCATCTCATCTTTTCTTACCAGCATATGAACGGTGGTACAAAGTTTAGATAGGTATAAGGCCTCTTCAGCAGCGGTATCACCGGCACCAACTATAGCCACTTCTTTACCACGGAAGAAAAATCCATCGCAAACCGCACAGGCGCTTACTCCATATCCGTTAAGTCGTTGTTCGCTTTCAATACCCAGCCATTTGGCAGAGGCTCCGGTTGAGATGATCACTGAATTGGCTTCAATCCATTTTTCCTCATCTATTTCAACCTTAAAGGGGTGGGAAGAAAAATCAACTTTTGTTGCCAGTCCAAAACGGATATCAGCGCCCATGCGTTGTGCCTGTTTTTCAAAATGGATCATGAGCTCAGGTCCCTGAATGCCATCAGGAAAACCGGGATAATTTTCTACGTCTGTTGTAATGGTTAATTGTCCGCCTGGCTGAATACCCTGATAAAGCACGGGGTTCATATTAGCTCTTGCTGCATAAACCGCTGCGGTATAGCCGGCGGGGCCTGATCCTATGATCAGTACATTCACTTTTTCTGCCTTTATATTTTCCATTGATAGATGGTGTGCTTAAAAACTGCGAAAATAAAAGTAATTAACTTAAGGAAATGAGATGTTTGTTCACTATTGTGGAATAACCAGTGTTCTGTACTGGGAACCATAACCTGCGAAATAACCAAGTGCATTATTACTGATGTTGCCCATAACTTTTACAGGGGATGAGAACGGATTACCAACTGAAGAATAAGATGTTTCCCAGGTACGCCAGAAATCATATGTTGCCTTGTTTATATTACTGATTTTGAATCTTACAGTATCTCCTCTTGAAAAAAAATCATATTCAATTGAATCGCGTTCTGCATTCCTGTTTATGCCCGGTTGTATCTGTACTTCATAGGTGGTTCCGTCAATAAAAAGATCATCAAATACCGAAAATGATGGCGGTAAATATTCCTGCTGGCCATTGATGCTGGTATAATACCTGATATAATCACCAAAACCAGGAGGATCTGTTGCTCTTACCATCACCACTACTTTTGTAGTATCGTCATTACCGGGTGCAGGTTTCCACCAGAGCGAGTCAATTTGCCTGGTGGTATCAGGAATTGAAGTAACCGAATTATATTCTTTCCCTTCTGAAATTATTTTTAATGAATATTGTTTATTTAACGCGCCTAAAAAGGCTGTTGCCAGGTTAGAAGAATCAATGGAATAAAAATAACCCGTTACACCAGGTGCAAGCGTCACGGTGTATTCTTTCAACCGGTGGGTGACAGCGACATTGTATACAAAAACTTCAGCACCATGCACAAAACCCTGTTCAAGTATTTCTGGTGTTATACTGGAAAAATATCCAAGTGATCTGGTAAGTATAACGGATGGAGGCTGGTTATTTTCAATGCTGGCCTCCACCACAAGGCGGGGTGTTTCAGTTTGTAATTCCAGGCTGATCTTTTTTTCACAACCCTGAACAAATGGTATGCAGCCCAACAATAATACACTCCACTTCATAACTGAGTACAAATTTAAAAAGAAACAGCCCTGATTTCCGCTAGTGCGGGATCAAGGCTGTTATAAACCCATCAATTTGCCCGTTTATAGATTGACGCTGATGATCGTTTACAGGTCAATCCATTATATTTTTATCCCAGATATGCTTTTAAAGCATTGCTGTATCTTGCTTTCTGCAAGCGCTTGATAGCTCTTTCCTTTATCTGGCGGATCCTTTCTTTGGTAAGATCATATTTCTGGCCGATCTGTTCAATGGTTGTACCGTTTTCTCCATCCAGTCCAAAATAAGCATTAACAATTTCAGCTTCTCTCGGAGAAAGTGACTTCAGTACACGGCGGATCTCATTTCTCAGCGAATCCTTCATTACATCATCATCCGTATCATCGCTGCCTTCCAAAAGATCGCCCATAGCTACATCTTCTGCTTCGTGTACCGGAGCATCCAGTGAAGTATGGCGTGTATTGCTTTGAAAGATATTGTTGATCTCTGTTTCACTCATCTCAAGGATATCTGCAAGTTCCTCAGTACTGGGTTCTCTTTCATGTTCCTGCTCAAAAGCCATGTAGGCTTTATTTGCTTTATTATACGTACCGATCTTATTCTGGGGCAAACGAACAAGACGACCCTGTTCTGCCAATGCCTGCAAAATAGACTGACGGATCCACCATACTGCGTATGAAATGAATTTGAAACCCTTTGTTTCATCAAAACGCTGAGCTGCCTTGATCAATCCCAGGTTCCCTTCGTTAATCAGGTCACTCAGTGATAGTCCCTGGTGTTGGTATTGTTTTGCCACTGATACCACGAACCGGAGGTTGGCCTGTACTAATTTGTCCAGCGCTCTCTGGTCTCCCATTTTGATTCTCTGTGCCAGTGTTGTTTCCTCCTCCGGCGTGATCATAGGGATCTTAGAGATCTCCTGGAGGTATTTCTCAACTGCCTGAGAATCCCTGTTCGTGATCTGGGTAGCAATTTTAAGCTGCCTCATAAATTAAATCCTTGATTATTAAGGTGAATAAATAACTTGACAATTGATTTTCACAGAAAGTTGCAAATAGATAGTTAAACCGTTCCGGACTGTCTGCAAAAATAATTTGTAAACGCTAGAATTCATAATGATTCGCGTCAAATTATTATCTACAAAAACTATACTACGATTAAATCTAATGAAAGACTGACTGGTTAAGGTTTTCAAAAGTTTAAATAATGTAATCAATCGTGACTTATTCACACCATTATGGTCTGGCCTGATATTTTTGTCTGATGAAAATCCATAATATCACACCTGTCAGTATCAAACCAAAGGATATAACCTCTGCCTGGGTGGGTTGCATTCCAAGGAAATTCATTTTGTTATTGACCCTGATCTTTTCAATAAAGAATCTTTCGAGTCCATTCAATATAAGATAGAGACAAAATAAAGAACCAGCCGGCCTGATGCGATCTCTTAATGCCCAAAGGATCAAAAAGAGCAGACTGCAGGCCATGATCTCATACAAGGGAGTGGGGAAAACGGGTACAGGCAGTTGCCGGCAGTATTTTTCATCACACCCGGCAATCTGAATACCTACTTCATTTACATTATGCGGATAATTGTAAGCAAAGAACCAGTCGGGCAGAAAACCTAATGCTTCGGGTTTGAAACTGCTATTATGCAGGTCGGGGTTTTGCATAAAAAACTCCGGATTTGCCTGGATGGATCTTTGAAAATCATCCGGCGTTGCCAAAACCACTTCATTGGTTACAGTATCCACTTTGTATGCGGTATTATAAATACCCCAGTCACCATCACCGGCAACCTGGCATCCGATCCTTCCAATGGCATAGGCCAGCATTAATGATGGAGCAATGGCATCGGCCAGGAAACGTACGCCAATCTTATGTTTCCGTGCATAAAGAATGATGGCAATGGTGGCACAGATCAAACCTCCATAAAAGGTTAATCCACCACCTGAAAAAATATAGGCCCCCGGATTTTTCAAAAAATCACTCCAGTTTTCAAAGATGTCAAACATCTTGGCTCCAATGAGACCTACCACCAGGGCAATGATAGTGATCTCACCTACCCTGTCGTGCGGCCAGATCCTCACCACCCTTTCTTCAGGTTTCTTCAATTGAGTTTTTCTCTTTTCCCACCATTTCAATCCTGCAAACAGTAAACCCACAACAATACCCGCCGGCCAGTTTCCCATTCCGGAAAATATATATGCCTGTGGATCCTGTGTATGTTCTGAGCTCAGGAAGAATAAGGCAACGATCTTATAGCCGAGGAGAAAACCTAATAAAAAATTAAACAGCAGTTCGCCTGTAGATGCCGGCTTTCCTACTGTATGCTTCATTTCCGTAGGCGAAAAAAGACCCTGTTTGCTTTTCCTTTTTAGTTCATGGGCCAGCAGTGCGGCTGATACCAGAAACGCAATGGCCACAAAAAAGCCAAAAGAGTTGATGAAACGTAAAAAGCCAATCTCAACGTTAAACGTTTCTCTGAAGAAATAATAAAGATTAGGATACATAAGCAGGAAAATGATAGCAATGATAGGTTAAATCAGTGAAATGAAGCCAATGGCCGCCGGCTAATGGCATGCGGACCATATGCTTTCTATAAATAATAAAAGCCATTGATAATATTCAACGGCTTTTATCCATTCCGGAAGGCCGGAAACCGGAGGCCTGTAGCCACCTGCTTTAATTACAGTACGTATCAAAAGCACCGATCAGATTCTGCGCGATCATTTGTGCTGATCTTCCTTCGATCATGTGTCTTTCAATAAAATGGACCAGTTGCCCGTCTTTAAAAAGAGCAATGGATGGAGAAGAAGGAGGATAAGGCATAAGATGCTGACGAACAGCCTGAACAGCTTCCATATCATAACCGGCAAAACAGGTTGTAAGACTATCAGGTTTCTTTTGTCCGTTCATCACCGCCATTAAAACACCAGGGCGGGCAGTACCGGCTGAACATCCGCATACGGAATTGATCATTACGAGGGTGGTACCTGTTTGCTTAAGCTGGTCTTCCACTTCCTGACGGGTGATTAATTCAGTGAACCCATTTTCTGTGAGTTCTTCCTTCATTGGTTGCACTATTTCTGTTGGATACATGTGTTGAAATTTTTGCAAAGTTACTGAACAAAGTTTGACTTTTTTGCAGCCATACTTCCTGTTATGTCATAACAACGTAAGTTAAAATGCAGTTCTGACAGGGGTTTCAGCCCATTTCATGCGTTGGTACAGGCTTTGAACATTGGCATAAAACAAATTATCTAACCAAAAAATATTAACCATGACACTCGTAAGATTCAACAACAAACCAGCAAAAAGCTTTAACAATTTAATGGACGACTTTTTTGCAACCATGCCGTCTATAATAGGTGAAGGCACCGGATGGAACGATAAATTGTTTGCGCCTGTCAACATAAGGGAGACAGAAAAAGATTATGTGTTGGAGATCGTTGCCCCGGGTATGAACAAGGATGATTTTCAGATCAACCTTGATAACAATACCTTAACAATCTCTGCGGAATCAAAGGAAGAATCCCTGAATGAAAATGAAAAACAGATCCGCAAAGAATACAGGTATCAGTCCTTCAAACGCTCTTTTACAATAGATGAAAATATTGATGCAGAAAATATTGCTGCAAAATATTTAAATGGTGTTTTAACATTAAACCTTCCGAAGAAGGAAGAAGTCAAAACTTCAGCAAAGCAAATTAATATTCAATAATTCGTTTTGAAAAGCCAGCAAGAGATCTGGCCAGACGAAATAAGAGTTTTCTCATAAGCAGTTGGTTTTGGTTTATAAAACCCTTCGTTTCCACGAAGGGTTTTCTTTTTTATGAATTAATATTGCAAGCCAACCTTTACCACTTAGCACATGAAGAAGTTAGTATTAGTGATTATTACATTCTGGCATTTAAACAACAGTAAAGCACAGGACTCAACTGTTTTTTTGTATGATACAGTTGTACCTCCTGCAGATACTGTATTAAGGATAGTAGAGCTAAATCCTTATTTTACATTGCATGTTGATTCTACTCTGCACTACCAGTTAAGAATTAATAAAAATGAAGATGAATATTTCTGGTTCTTAAGAAATGCTCCCGTTGGGTTAAGAATCAACAGGGACCGGGGTATAGTTAGTTTCAAGGCGGATAAATCTTATTTTCTGTCCGGCAAATTAAAATATGATGTGAATTACAAAGTTCAGCTGGGGGTTCAGAATAAAAATGAACCGGATGAAAGAATAGACACCAGTTTTACCATTGTATTTTATAATACCGAAATCATTCCCTCACTTGTTAAACCCTCTGTAAGCAATACGCTAACCATTGAAGAAGGGGAAGTTCTGACCTTTAAGGTTTTTTGTGAGGATGGAAGTTTCCCCATTGATAATATCATTACACTTACCAGTATTCCCATCAGTAAATACCAGGCTGTTCAGAAGTGTGGCGATGATTTCAGTTGGACAGCACCGTATGATTTTGTAAAGGAATCTGATAACAATAAGGAAAAACATATCCTGATTCAGTTCATTGGAGCCAACAAATTCCAGATAAAAGATACAGCCATTGTAAAGCTTATTGTAAAGAATGCCCTGGATTTTCCGCTGGCCAATGAAGAATACCGGCATGTGGAAAAAAACATCAATACATATGTTACCTTATTGAAATTTACGTTTCTTCAGCTTGACAAAAAATTGAAGAAAACAAAGAATATCCGCACAACATTTGATCTTACATCAGCAACCACCTCCTTAACAGGCACTATCATGGCCACTTCGGGCGACCCCAATACACAAAGAAATGGAAAGATCCTTCCAAGTGTTGGATTGGCCCTGGTACCTATCAAGGAAGCCTCTGTGCCCAATAAAATGGTTGACCAGAATCAGGCAGCATTGATCCGCACTTCCATAAAGAGGCTTGAATACATGCTTCAGGATAATCAGTTGATTGGTGATAAGGATCCGGAGATCATTCGCAAAACCAATAAATTAAAAGAAGAGCTAAAGCAGGTACAGATCCAGTTGATTGAAGTACCTGTAGAACTCAATACCGATAATCTGAGTGAAGAAGAACTGGATAAGTATTTTAATAGCAATAAAGTGAATAAGAAGTACAGACTTGGAGGATAAGGCCAGGGGAGAAAAAGAGAGCGGAGGGCGGAGAAAATCCCGGATGCGAAAACTGTGAGGCTGCTCAGTCACAATTCTCACGTCGTCTGGTATCTATTAAATATTGAATCAACCATTTTCCGTTTGTCTTAACCAACTGAAATGAATTTACACCGCAGTGGAGGAATTTTTCTCCAAGGTAAAATTTGTAAGGTGTCCATACGGAAGCCAGAAGGCCATCGGTCTTTATGGTTTCAAAACTTATCCTCTCATCATATATTTCTGCATGAGGCCTTCCTATTGAAACGATAAATGAATCTACTTTATCAGTTCTTACAACGGTTGCCCCTTCCCTGTTCCTTCCAATGGTTTGCATAATGGCCGATGAAGAAAATACGGATCTGATCAGCGCCGTATCGGATGTTCTCATGCCATTGAACATTGCGGTTATTGCGGCTTTTATTGCGTCTTCTTCCGGTTGTGCGGATGCGTTAACAAACGTTATTGTTAAGGTTATGACCAGCAATGCTTTATAGAGGTTTCTTATCATTTTTTGGCTGAATTATTGGCACTAAATATAAAACTACAAGCAATGAAACGTATCAATTTTTTATCAATGGCAATTGTCGCTATTCTAATGGTGGCCGCTGTTGGTTGTACCACTTTAACAGAGTCGCAGGATGACCGTTATGCAAGAACGCATGGTGCCGACAGGATATACGTGGATGATCCTTATCGCGGAACTATAGTTTTAGAAAGGGACCCGTTTTCCGGAAGGTATTACGAGGTGGATTCATACAGCATCCGCAACGACAGGTATTACAGGGGTTATAACAGCAGGTATGGCAACAGGTATTACGGAAGGAATGTATACAGGGGCAGGAACAATACACCCACTCCTCAACAACCTCCAACACAGGAAGAGATCAGGCAGAATCAACAAAACAAAGAAGAAGCCCGTAGAAAAGTACTGGGTGGAAACTGATCCATCTTCACACTTCCTGAACCTTTAGAATAATGATGCAGGCTTTTGTTATATACATAACAAAAGCCTTTTTACTTACCTTATATAACCAAGGATCTTCAGCATGCTTTGGGCGGTTTGTTCTTTTGCATATACCCAGTCCTCAAGCTTTCCGTTCTTATCCTTTTCAATGATCACGTGCTTTGGTGAAGGTATGAGACAATGTTTTATGCCACCATATCCGCTGATCTGGTCCTGATAGGCGCCTGTATGAAAAAAGCCAACATACAATGGTTCATCTCCATTGGGTTTGGGCAGAAATACCTCATTGATATGTTCTTCCGAATCGTAATAGTCATGACTGTCGCAGGTGATACCTCCCAGCACCACCCTTTGGTACTCCTGGTCCCATTTATTGATAGGCAGCATAAGGAATTTTTCTCCAATTCCCCATGTGTCGGGCAAAGTGGTAATGAAAGATGAATCGATCATATACCAGGTTTCCCGGTCGTTTTGGGCCTTGGTACCGATCACACTGTAAATATGTGCCATGCTCTCACCTACCGTATAGCTTCCGAATTCAGTAAAAATGTTGGGCATGGTAACCTTATTGCGCTTGCATGCTGCCTTGATGTTACTCACAATTTCGTTGATCATGAACTGGTAATCATATTCAAAACCTAAAGAATGTTTGATGGGAAAACCACCTCCAATATTAATGGAATCCAGTTCAGGACAGATCTTCTTCAGCTGGCAATAAAGGTTGATGATCTTGTTCAATTCAGACCAGTAATAAATATCATCCTTAATGCCTTTATTTAAAAAAATATGAAGCATCTTCAGCTGAAACTTGTCTTCATATCCTTCAATATGATCAACATAGAATTCAAGGATATCCTTGGCCCTGATACCTAATCTTGATGTGTAAAATGGGAAATTTGGTTCCTCTTCTGCTGCTACCCTGATACCTAACTTGAATGGAAACTTTACGGAACGTTTATAGGCATTCAGTTCTTCCTTATTGTCAAGAATGGGAATCACATTTTTGAAACCACTGTTTATCAGCTGCGCAATTCGCCTGGTATACCCCTTTTGTTTAAACCCGTTGCAGATAATATAAATGTCCTTTGTGATCTTTCTTCGTTCATATAGCTTTTTGATGATCTCGATATCATAAGCATATGAAGTTTCAAGATGAATATTGTGCTCAAGGGCTTCCTGCACTACAAAAGAAAAATGTGAGCTCTTGGTACAATAACAATAAAAATATTCACCCTCGTATTTGTGTTTCTTAAAAGCCTTCGCAAACATATCCTTGGCCTTATTGATCTGCATGCCGATCTTGGGGAGATAAGTGATCTTTAAGGGTGTTCCATGTTTTTCGATCAGTGCTTTTAGGTCCAGGCCGTTGAATCTGAGATAACCTTCTTTTACTTCCAATCCTTCCTGCGGGAAATTAAAGGTTTGCTGAACAAGATCCATGTAGGAATTGTTCATGGAGTTTAATGGGTTGTTCACTTATGCTTTGTGTTTTGCAGCAAAAATATAGTTTCTGCAATATTATGCGTGAACTGATTGGTGAGGTTTGGCAGGAAGCCTGTTGGTATTGAGAAATGGAGGGCAATCGGGTACAATAAAATAGCCTGACAGAAGCCAGGCTATTTATCTATTTATGTATGGAGAACTTTCGTTCCACCTTAACTTATTACATTCTTAACCCTTCACCTGGGCAACCAGGGCTTTGAATGACTCAGCATTGTTCATAGCCAGGTCTGCAAGCACTTTACGGTCGAGGGTGATGCCTTTATTATTGAGGGCATTGATGAACTGTGAATAAGTTAAACCCTCTTCGCGAACTGCAGCATTGATACGTGCAATCCACAGACGGCGGTATTCTCTTTTCTTGAGTTTACGACCTACATAAGAATAGGTCATACCTTTTTCAACTACGTTTTTGGCAACGGTATATACATTTTTACGTTTGCCATAAAAGCCTTTGGCTTGTTTCAGAATTCTTTTTCTGCGTGCTCTTGAAGCAACTGCATTTACTGAACGGGGCATATTTGAATGAGTTTAATGTTTAAAAATGGTTTGTGCTGTTGGCCATGGGCCATCAGCCATTGGCTTAGTTTACTTCAACGCTAACAGTCGTTTTACAAAATCAAGATTAGCTTGAGAAACCTGTCCCATTTTCCTCATGTTACGTTTCCGCTTTGTAGATTTTTTTGTCAGGATGTGACGTTTGAAAGCTTTCTGGTGCGTGATCTTTCCTGTGCCCGTTAATTTGAAACGCTTTTTGGCACTGGAGTTTGTCTTTACTTTTGGCATAACCAACTCAATATTATGAGTGACACCCTTGAGGCGCTTCCGCACCGGCGGAAAACTTAGGGAGCCTCTTCAGGCAATATCCATTTTAAGCTGCCCTCAGATGCGGCCGGCTGTTTCAATGGGGTCGCAAAGATAAGGTGTAAAATTTACACCTGAGAAGCCGTCAGGCAAATTTTTGTTAAGCAAATGCAGCATTCCGCCTTAATCCAGGCCTTCGTAAAGCAGTTTGAACTGCTCACTTATGGCCGCGTAGCTGTATTTACCGGCAGCTTCCTTTGCTATCAGCTGATGATCAAAGCTGCCATAATTCTCATATACCCGTTTCATGGCCCCCGCCAGTTTCCTTTTGTTATCCGGGTCAATCAGTATCCCCTGGTTTTGATCTACAAGTTCGGGAAGGGCGCCTGCACGGGGAACGATCACCGGCAGACCGGCACAAAGTGCTTCCGCAGTAACACAACTAAAAGTTTCCCTGTTTCCAAACAAAACATGACAATGACTGCGTTTTACCTCCTGTGCCACCTCCTGATAACTCATTTCACCCAGAAAAAAAATGGAAGCATTTAACAGGCCTGAATTCCGGGCATACTGTATGAACTGATCGTTGCGGTTTCCAATGAGAAGTAACTGCACAACATTTTTATCTACTGTTGTTATGAACTCAGCAAAGGCCTCAATTATACCATCCACATTTTTCCAGGCAGCCATATTGGAAACGTGTATGAAGGTGAACTTTGAATATTTTTCAGATCTATAATGGAACAAAGTGGTATCAACCACATTGGGCAAAACCATTCCTGTAGTAAGGCCCGTAAATTTCCTGATTTGCGCTGCGAGATACCTGCTTACCGTAATGGTAACCAACGATTCTTTATAGATCTTTTTTAGCAGGCCCCTTATCAAAGCTGGCTGGCTGGCAAAACTTCCGGCATCCTCCTCCAGATAATTACCCCAATGCTCCGTAACAAGAAATGGCAAACCAAATTCTTTTTTCATCCAAACTGCCATCAGGCCGCATTTCCAGGGCACCTGTACATGCACGCCGGCAGGTTTGCCATGTTGATCAATATATTTTTTTATGGCGGACTGGAACAAGGACCTCCAGATGAACTGCTTTCTCCACCTTGCTAAAATACCAGCGGGTCGCTTGAAATAAATTACCTGTTCGGTAAGTCCGGTTGCCTGATCCAGTTGCTCTTCCAGCACAGGTCCATCATCAACATCTTTAACAAAGATCACATGGATATCATGCAGGATGGCTGCGGCCCTGGCATGCCTTTGAATAAAATCTCCATCGAATGGATCCTGTTTGTTGGGATACCAGCTGGCCAGCCAAAGAATCTTTTTTCTTTCATTCATAAAAGCATGTTATCTGGCCGGCCTTAATTGTATAAACTCCTTACGGTTGATATAATATAGAAACAAAAAATAAATAATGGGGCCTATGCTTAGCAACTGCATGAATACGGAGCCTGAAGTTGAACCCATAAAATAAACCAGGAGTGTAATAATCAGCCCTACCAGTAACTGGTCGTCATCAATTACACAGGCTGCCAGGTAAAATTTTGTACTCACCGGTGAATGTGCCATATATATTGGTGGCGTGATGTGATATCCATCTGTTACAACGATCCTGGATGGATTGGTTGGCATGTCAATTACAACAGGCTTATTCTTTACAAGTGAATAAATGTAATTGTCGTTAACCACCACTTTTAACTTCAGAAACCGTAGCAACAGCTGGTTCTTTTGAAGTACCACAATATGATATTTTTGAGCTGGTTTTATTTTTTAAGGGCTTTGATGATCTCAATAAATTCTTTTGCCACAAGCGAAGCACCTCCTACCAATCCACCATCCACATCTGGGCAACTGAATAGTTCTTTCGCATTGGAAGCTTTTACACTTCCGCCATATAAAACAGGCACCTGGCCGGCAATGTCTTCTCCATACTGTGCTGCAAGTACAGAACGTAAATGCGCATGCATTTCTTGTGCCTGTTCAGTGCTGGCGGTTTTACCCGTACCAATGGCCCAGACAGGCTCATAGGCAATGATCAGAGTACGGGCCTGTTCAGGATCCAGATGAAATAAAGACTCCTCCAGTTGTTTCTGAACAAACTGATTCTGGTTATTTTCTTCCCTGATGCGCAAAGGCTCTCCACAACAAAATATGGGCGTAATGTGGTGTTCAAAACAAATATTGATCTTTTCGGCCAGCTGTCTTGATGTTTCAAAATAGTATTCCCTTCTCTCACTATGACCAATGATGCAATACCTGATCCCGATCGACTGAAGCATCTCGGCAGATACCTCGCCTGTGTAAGCACCATTTTTTTTATCGCTGCAGGTTTGGGCGGCTATGCTGTAACCATTTTCGTCTGCAACTTCACTTTTAGCCATGATAAGATAAGGAAATGGCACGGCAAAAATAGTTTGCTGGTGGGGCAACATTTCAATTTTAGCTTCAAGGATCTGATCCAGTAATTTTTCTCCCTGCTGATAACTCAGGTTCATCTTCCAGTTGGCCGCGGCAATTTGTTTTCTCATAATGATAATGTGAAGTTTAAATG
>CBIHLW010000006.1:0-19792 GCA_966210755.1 uncultured bacterium | reverse complement strand
TGCAGATGCTTTCCAGTTTACATTAAAGGATGTAGAAGGTAATGCCGTTTCCCTTTCCGACTTCAGGGGTAAGATTGTGGTGATAGATTTTTGGGCAACCTGGTGTGTGCCATGCAAGGCTTCATTTCCGGCTATGAAAAAAATGCAGGACAGACATCCGGAAGTAAAATTCCTGTTCATCAACACTCAGGAGAAACAGGAAGGTGCAACGGAAAGGATAAAAGATTACTTATCCAAAAGTCAATATCCTTTTTTGGTTCTTATGGATCAGCCATCAGCTGAGAATCCTGAAATATTCAGTATAATGTCTGCTTATAAAGTAACCGGCATTCCTACAAAATTCATAATTGATGCCAATGGAAAACAAAGGTTTTTTTCCGTAGGCTTTACTTCAGACACAGAACTTATGAATGAACTGGAGGCGATGATTCAGCTTGCTGCGGAGCAGGGATAGAAGCTAAGAGGAAAAGCGTGGAATGAGAATAAGCAACTGAACGGAAGTTACAGGTCAAAAGAAAAAAGGGTTAAAAGGGAAATCGTAAACTTATCTTTTGCCTTTTTCCATATATATATAAGCAAACAAAAACATATTGTTTCCCACCTAAAAATTGAATTATGCAACGCATTTGAAAATTTTGTTGTCAATTTGCTGCTCGTAATCATTAACTGAGTAATATATTTTTTTAAGGTCCTGAAATATGGATTGATCAGTTAATATGTGTAACCTATGAAAGATTTTTTGATCGTTACCGAGGAAAGCATTGGAATTATGCAGGTGCTTAAAAGCAGCATAGCTTCCTGTTCAGATTATACCTATGATTATCTTGATCATGATCTAATCAGGAAAAGCTTCAGGTACCGTAATTTTGGCCACCGGGCCCAAAACTTCTTTCTCAAGAACTTCCAGGGGCGGAATCTGAAACAGGAATACTATCACACCTCGCTGAAGAAGGCGATTGAAGAACTCCAGCCACGTTACCATAAAATTCTTGTGATCAGGCCAGACCTACTTGAGGACAGTCACCTCCGGTTATTGCGCGGATTAACTGATCAACTCATTGCATATTTATGGGATCCCTTTGATTATTTCCCGCGGAATCAGCACATCTCCGCTTTTTTTGACCGTATAATGAGCTTTGATCCGGACGACTGCAAAAAATTTGGCTTTGAATTCCTTCCCAATTTCTATTACCTCGAAAACCAGGAGGCCGAAATACATTACCAGGTGTATAACCTCAGTACCTACGACGACCGCCGGTGGATAATTGAACAGGTAGCCAGGTCGCTTGAGGCTTCCAATATCTCCTACCTGTTCAAGGGCTTCAGGAGCAAATCATTTAAAAATCCCTATATCACCCATACCAACATGATCCCTTACCAGCAAATGATCAGGGAGATCGCCCACTGTAAAGTGATACTGGATGTAGGAAAAAAAGGTCAGTCGGGTTTAACACTCAGGCCTTTTGAAGCGCTTGGCCTTCATAAAAAACTGATCACCACCAATACGGATATCAGGAATTATTCGTTTTATCATCCGGATAATATTTATATACTGGAACCGGGAAGACTGGAGATTGACCCTTCTTTTTTTAAAACCCCTTTCAAACCCATACCAGGGGAAATTAAAGAAGAATATCATGTTCGTAACTGGCTGGAAAAAGTGATGAATACACCTGTTCATAATAAAAATGGATTCAGTACTATCAGCGGGTCAGGAAATATGGCAAGGCATCTACAGGACAGGGAAAGACAATTTATATAAAAATTGTGTATGGCGAACCGGTTACGATTTCAGGTAGTTAAGTGTTTTTCCCGGACTTATATTTAAGGTTTCCTTAAAGCCTATTAATCATTTATTTGATAGGTTCTTATACTAAATCTTTAATTTCGCGGCTATCAAAAGTGAAATATCGGATCCGCGGGATTGATATAGAATCTTTAAATTCAAAAGCCACCGGTTAATTTTGAAAATCCAATATAATATGCGCTGCTTAAGAGGGTTTCTTCTATTGCTGCTTATTTGCCTGTCTTCCATGGTTTTTGCACAGATCCCTTCTGACCTGAGTAATATAAAGGCTTCCCAGATCACAGATATTCAATTGCAACAGGTAATCAACCAGGCAAGATCAAGGGGTTTAACCCTGGAAGATCTTGAAGCCGACTTGTTGCGAAGGGGTTTGCCGGCCTCTGAAATGGCAGAATTAAAGACCAGGATCTTTCAGCTAAATTCAGCCACAAATAATTCAGGAAACAATTCGATGGATGAGAACCTTGACACCAAAAGGCAATCATCCGGTTCTAACAATCCATTGCTATGGGAACCTGATCAGGACAGCAGGAAACTGAAGGTTTTCGGCACCGAATTGTTTTCAAATACCAATCTCACGTTTGAGCCGGACCTGAACATGGCCACTCCCAAAAATTATGTTATTGGTCCGGAGGATGAACTGCTGCTGAATATTTATGGGATGAATATATCCCAGCAGAAACTGATCGTTAGTCCGGAAGGATCCGTCAATGTAAGGTATGCAGGCATGATCAATGTAAGCGGACTAACCATTGAAGGTGCTGCTTCTGTTATCAGGTCAAGACTTTTAAAATACTATCCTGCGCTTAGAAACGGACAGACCAAACTGGAACTCTCCCTCGGTAATATCAGGAGCATCCGGGTGATCCTGATCGGTGCCATTAACCGTCCCGGAACTTACACCCTGCCAGCCCTTGCCAATATGTTCAATGCCCTGTACATGAGTGGAGGTCCGGCGGAAAACGGATCGTTCAGGAATATTGAGCTGATCAGGAATAATAAGGTGATACAGGTGGCCGACCTTTATGATTTTTTAATGAGGGGAAACCAGTCGGCCAATATCAGGCTTGAAGATAATGACGTGATCCGCGTTCCTTTTGCCGATAATCTTATTACACTCAGCGGACAGGTGAACCGGCCGGGAATATTCGAGATCAAGGAACCTGAAACGCTGGAGGAGGCGATAGAATTTGCCGGTGGATTTAAAAGCAAGGCCTTCCGCGGAAGGATCACAGGTAAGAGTTATACAGATTTTGACCGGATGGTGATTGATATCTCAGGTGATTCACTTGCCTATTTTAAGCCGCAAAACGGCGATGAATATTTTATTGATTCGGTTATTAACCGTTACCAGAACAGGGTAGTGATACACGGTGCCGTTTTTAAACCGGGAGCCTATGCGCTCGAAACCGGGATGAGCCTGAAAAACCTTATTGATAAGGCCCAGGGATTAAAGGAAGACGTTTATCAGGGCAGGGCCATTCTTGTGCGCACCCGTCAGGATCTTACCAAAGAATATATTGTTGCCGATCTGAAACCGATACTGGATGGAAGTTCAAATGGTATCTTACTTCAAAGAGAAGACAGTGTGCACGTGGCATCCATCTTTGATCTGAAAGATTCAGCGGTGGTAACCATCAACGGAGCCGTACGCAGTCCGGGCACTTACCGGTATGAAGCAGGTTTAACCCTTAAATCCCTGATATTAAAATCTGAAGGTTTTGCTGATAATGCCACCGGCATGGGAATAGAGATCTCCCGGCGCAAAAGAGATGTTCAGATCAACCAGGCTGGCAGCGACATAGTGGAATTGATCCGCATTGATGATAATATGGAATTATCGGGAAGCTCTTCAGATATTCCACTGATGCCTTATGACATCATCACCATTAAAGAAGATCCCTACTATAAAGAACAGATCAGTGTAAAAATATCCGGCGAAGTACTGCTTCCTGCCATATATACCCTGCAAAGCAGGGAAGAAAGACTGAGTTCTCTTATCAGGCGATCCGGAGGTTTGCTTTATACGGCCAATGTAAACGGGGCCAAATTGATCCGCAGGAATAAAGACATTGTTGACAGTTCGGAGGTAAAACGTTTGCTGGAATCGGTGGAAATGGATACTACCTTAAAAACGGAGAGGTTGGTAAAACCCACAACCGAAGTGGCCATTGACCTTGCTTATATTTTAAAGAACCCTGGAAGTGCTGATGATATCACGCTTGAAGAGGGAGATGAACTGATCATTCCAAGGATCAATAATACGGTATCTGTAGGGGGTGAAGTTTTCCGGCCTGTTGATATCATGTTTGAAAAGAACAAAGACTTCAGGGATTATTTGTCAGACGCGGGCGGTGTAACACAATCCGGTAAGAGAAGCCGGGCTTTTGTGATCTATCCCAACGGAAGATCTGCCAAGATCCGGCGCACACTTGGCATTTTTCCTGACTATCCCAAAATAGAACCGGGTTCAAATATCATTGTTCCTCTGAAACCAAAAAAAGAAGGAATTGATGCAGTAAAAGCAGGAATTATTATTTCAGCCATTACTGCTTTGATCACTGCAGTGTCGCTGATCAAAAGACCATGACCGGGTGATTGGGTTTTTGCTGTATGACCCTTCTGTATTTTAATATTATCAATTAAGTCATTAGCCGAATATGGTTAATGCTTCATAATAATAAATTGATCAGAAGTATGCGTCAACATGATATAACCAGTTTCAAAATTTTAAATGTGACTGAGGTGGCGAAGCTGTGTTTGTAATTGAATGAATGCTGCTGATTAAGAAACCAGGTACCGAAACTAACATTGCCAATTCAACCTTAATGCCTTCTCTCATGGACGAGAATACTGAACAATCTTTTCGCTTGTCGGATCTGTTTGGCCACATCAGGCCCTTCATAAAATTTGCAGCGCGCAAATGGTATCTTTTTGTATTGGCCATTGTACTTGGACTTGGCTTTGGTTTATTGTATCATTCTATGCAGAAACCAAACTACAAGGGTGTCACCACTTTTGTGCTTGAAGAAAAACAGGCCGGCCTGGGTGGATTAGGCAGCCTGGCCAGCCAGTTTGGATTTGATATGAGCAGCCTGGGGGGCGGGGGAAGCCTTTTTGCCGGTGAGAATATATTTGAGATCCTCAAATCCAAAAAAATAATCTACGAAGTACTGTTGTCTGAAGTTGACAGCAGCCGGTCGCCGGAAACCCTTGCTGATCTGTACCTGGATTTTTCCGGGTTGAAGAAGAAGTGGGATAAGTATCCTGAACTGGCTGCTATTTCTTTTGCCAATGCAAAGCTTCCACTTACGCTCAGGCAGGACACGGTGCTGAACATTATATATGAAAAGATCGTGAATAAAGATCTGGTTGTTGAAAGAGCCGGAAAAAAAGGAAACGTCATCAAGGTTCAGATGGAATCGGAAAACCGTCAATTTTCTAATTTACTGTCACAAAGAGTAGTGGAAGAAGCAAAAGACCTCTACATTTTTATAAAGGTGGGCAATGGAGAAAAGAACATAGCCAACCTGCAGCGTAAGGCAGATTCGCTGGTGGCCTTACTGAATGGTAAGACATACACCGCTGCACGAACCCAGATAGTAGATGCCAATCCGGGTTTGACCTCTCTGCGGGTTCCCGCGGAAATTGCCGGTCGTGATAAAACCGTAATAGCCACACTTTATGGCGAAGTTGTAAAGAATCTTGAAGCCAGTAAGATGATACTGGCACAGCAAATGCCCGTTATTCAGATCATTGACTACCCGGTGATATCTGCCAAAGACAATTTAAGCAGTAAGCGAAAACTTGTTTTTATCGGTGTTGTGGCCATGCTGTTCTTATTTACATTCTGGATACTTATCCAGTATGCAATACGTATGAATACTAAAACTCCAATCAAATAATTATGGATCTCAATTCGAAATCAATTTTAATAACAGGTGGAACGGGCTCTTTTGGAAAGGCGTTTATTAAACATGTGCTGGACAGATGGCCCGATATCAAAAGGCTTGTTGTGTATTCCAGGGATGAACAGAAACAATACCAGATGGCAATGGAATATCCTGAGAGCAGGTATCCGCAGATCAGGTTTTTTATTGGAGACGTAAGGGATTTTGAAAGATTAAAAAGAGCCTGCCGTGGAATTGATATCATTATTCATGCTGCAGCCATGAAGCATGTTCACATTGCTGAATATAACCCTGACGAATGTGTGAAAACAAATGTCGGCGGTGCAGATAATGTAATACGGGCCACACTGGAAACAGGTGTTGAAAGGGTAGTGGCATTATCAACCGATAAAGCCTGTGCACCCATAAATTTATATGGGGCAACAAAGCTTACATCAGATAAATTATTCATTGCTGCAAATAATATCAAAGGAGCAAAGGACATTCGTTTTTCTGTTGTGCGTTATGGAAATGTAATGGGATCAAATGGATCGGTGATACCCTTTTTTATGAAGAAAAGAAAGGATGGCGAGATCCCTATCACAGATCCGAATATGACCAGGTTCAATATTTCCCTGCAGGAAGGAGTTGAAATGGTGTTGCACGCGCTGGAAACAGCATGGGGTGGTGAACTCTTTGTTCCAAAGATCCCTTCTTACCGGATCATGGACGTGGCCAAAGCCATAGCGCCAGACTGTAAGTATACAATTGTTGGCATCAGGCCCGGTGAAAAGATCCATGAAGAAATGATAACACCTTCCGATTCATTTTCCACTTACGACCTCGGAAAATATTATGCGATACTTCCCCAGATGACCGAATGGAACCTGCAGGATTATATCAGCCATTTCAATGCTAAGAAAGTAGCAGAAGGATTTTCTTATAACTCAGGTACCAATGCTGAATGGCTGGATATTGAAGATATAAGGTCACTGATCAGAACACATGTAGATCCAAATTTCAACTTAAACTAAGTTTATGCATTCCATTCCTTATGGAAAACAACATATAACACAGGAAGATATTGATGTAGTTATCAAAACACTGACCGCTGAGTTCCTTACCCAGGGACCTGCCATAGCAGAATTTGAAAAAGCATTTGCGGATTATATCGGATGCAGGTATGCCGTAGCGGTAAGCAATGGAACGGCGGCCCTTCACCTCGCCGCGCTGGCCCTGGAGGTAAATGAACATTCAAATGTGATCACCACACCCATCACCTTTGCAGCATCTGCCAATTGCATAAGGTATTGTGGCGGGCAACTGAGCTTTGTTGATATAGATCCTGAAACAGCAACCATTGATCTTGTAAAATTGGAAGCGCTCTTAATGAATGCTCCAAAGGGAAAGTACAGTGGTATCGTGCCTGTAGATTTTGCCGGCTATCCCGTAAACATGCAGGAAGTACGCAGGCTTGCCGATGAATATGGACTCTGGATCATTGAGGATGCCTGTCATGCGACCGGCGGTTTTATCGTGGACAGCAGGGGTGAAAAACAGTGGTGTGGTAACGGGCATTATGCTGACCTCTCCATATTCTCTTTCCATCCTGTAAAACATATTGCCTGCGGCGAAGGCGGCATGATCACCACCAATGATGAAAGGCTTTATAAAAAATTATTGCTGTTAAGAACCCATGGCATCACCAAAGATCCACAGTTGCTGATAGAGAATCATGGCGGATGGTATTACGAAATGCAGGAACTGGGTTATAATTACAGGCTTACAGATTTTCAGGCCGCATTGGGTACTTCCCAATTGAAAAGAGCCAATGAGGGACTTGATACACGCAAAAAGATCGCAAAGAAATATGATCTGGCATTCGCACAGGCAGGTATCGAAACATTAAAGCCCCATGCTGATGAAGGTCATGCTTATCATTTATATATTATACTGGTAAATAACCGCAAAGAGGTGTACGATTTCCTGAGAAGCAAAAACATTTTTGCCCAGGTGCACTATATTCCTGTGCACACCCTGCCTTATTACCGGTCGCTTGGTTTTAAGAAAGGTGATTTGCCTGAGGCTGAACATTATTACGAAAGATGCCTCAGCATTCCCATGTATCCTACCCTGACAGAAGAAGAACAGGATTTTGTAATTCAATCCATCGTTTCCATTGCCAGGTAGCATTGTATTCAGGGTTGATGGCAATAGCAGCATCGGGCTCGGACATATTGTACGTTGTACGGCGCTTGCTGAGATACTGGCGCCTTCGTTCAATTGCGTATTCTGCATGAAAAAAGCCGCAGGTATGGAAGTAGAAAAACTGGTGAATGATTTTGAATGCTGGGTTCTTCCTGAATCAACCAACCTTGATGAAGAACTGGATTTGCTCAGGTCAAAATTAATCCCAACCGATTTTCTTGTTCTTGATGGTTATCATTTTGATACTGCTTACCAGCAGGCCATAAAACCTTCCGTCTGTAAAATGATCTGCATTGATGATCTTGCCGAAATACATTTTCATGCTGATGTCATCATCAACCATGCTGCACCGGAAGTTGCAAAAAAATATAGAAAAGAAAAAAACACTACTATACTTGCAGGACCTGATTATGTTCTTTTAAGAGCCCCTTTCAGGATGGCGGCCAAAAAAAAGGCCCGGACAATTGATCATATCGAAACAGTTTTTGTTTGTATGGGAGGGGCAGACCCTTTTAATGTTACCAACAAAATCCTGCAAATTCTTTTTCAGGTTGATTTTGTTAAACGCATCATCGTGGTTATTGGTAATGCTTACCGTTTTCAACAGGAATTGCATACTGTCTGTGCATCGGCCCCGGATGAAAAAGAACTGATGATTGAAAATGGGGTGAGTGCCGTACGCATGGTAGAACTGATCGGCTTAAGCCAGCTGGCAATCTGCACCGGCAGTTCCGTATCCTTTGAGGTGGCCAGCGTGAAATGCGGGATGGTTACAGGAACCGTTATTGACAACCAGGAAATTTTGAATGCGATGCTGCATTCCACCGGTTGCTCGGAAAATGCAGGTGATCTCACAAAGATCAGTACGGAACAGCTGAAACAGATCATTGATGAAATGAATGATGTGCAGAAAATAAACACACAGATCCGCAATCAGTCCATTCTTATAGATGGATCATCCGATGACAGGATACGCGGGGTATTTAATTCTTTAGAAACATGCTGACCTTCCGTTTTGCAACCAGAGAGGATGTGGACCTGTATTTTAACTGGACCAACGAAGCGGAGGTAAGAAATAATTCCTACAATCGTTCCCCTGTTGAGTATCCTGATCACGTAAGCTGGTTCAATAAAAGGGTTGACGCGCCGGATTGTTCTTTGTATTTATTCCTTAATGAGGAAGGCGTTCCGGTGGGACAGGTAAGAATTGAGAAGGATCCCACGGGGGATGGAAAAAGATCTGTGATCAGTATCAGTACAGATAAACAGTTCAGGGGCATGGGCCATGGAACTGAAATGCTGCAACTGGCATCGGATGATTTTCTCTCAGTAAATCCCGGCTATACAATTGTTGCTTATATTTTTGAAGTAAATAAAGCCTCAGTTAAAAGTTTTAAAAATGCGGGTTATGTTCTGACTGAACAAAAAGAAGTGAAGGGCATACCCAGCTTTATCATGGAAAAAAAATCACATGCAGAACATTAAGATAGGTAGCGTTACTATCGGTGCTGGTCATAAGCCATTCATCATTGCAGAAATGAGCGGTAATCACAACCAGTCGCTTGAAAGGGCGCTGGCCATTGTTGATGCTGCAGCAGATGCGGGAGCACATGCCATTAAATTGCAAACCTATACTGCAGATACCATTACTGTGCAGGGCGCACTTACAATTGAAGACGAGCAGTCACTATGGAAGGGGAGGGAGTTGTATGATCTGTATAAAGAAGCCTATACGCCATGGGAATGGCATGCCCCTGTTTTTGAACATGCAAAGAAAAGAGGACTGATCGCATTCAGTTCTCCATTTGATGAATCAGCTGTTGATTTTCTTGAATCCTTGCAGGTGCCTGCCTATAAAATTGCATCTTTTGAAAATACCGACTGGACCCTCTTGAAAAAAGTGGCGTTAACCGGAAAGCCGGTGATCATGTCCACAGGAGTTTCGAATTTATCGGACATAGATGAATCTGTAAGACGGTTAAAAGAATTCGGTTGCAAAGAGCTCATTTTATTGAAATGTACCAGCACCTACCCGGCCACTCCGGAAAATACCAATCTGAATACCATACCGCATCTGTCTTCCATATTTAACTGCCCCGTGGGATTGTCGGACCATACCATGGGCATCGGTGCCAGCGTGGCTGCAGTAGCACTGGGTGCAAGGGTAATTGAAAAACATTTTACGCTGCGGCGTGCTGATGGCGGCGTTGATTCCGCTTTCTCGCTGGAGCCTGAAGAACTATCGGCTCTGGTTACGGAAACAGAAAGAGCGTTTTTAGCGCTTGGTGAAATTCAATACGGCATACAGAAAGCGGAACAGAAAAATGCTGGTTTCAAACGTTCACTTTATGCGGTGAAGGATATCCTTGCAGGTGAGGCATTCACGCCTGAGAACCTGCAGTCAAAAAGACCGGCGAATGGTTTACATACAAAACACTATGAACAGGTGATAGGGAAAAAAGCAACAATCCATATTAAAAAGGGAACACCTATTCAATGGAACCTGGTCAGCAATTAATGTCAGTTCTTGTTATTATACCTGCACGCGGTGGAAGTAAAAGAATACCCGGAAAGAACACAAAGGATTTCCTGGGTGCACCTGTTATTTCTTACCCTATCCGTGCGGCTATTGAATCGGGATGCTTCAATGAAGTGATGGTGTCAACGGATGATGATTCAATTGCCGGTGTTGCAAAAAACTTTGGTGCAAGTGTTCCTTTTATGAGAAGCAGGGAAAATTCAGGTGATTTTGCAACCACTGCAGATGTGATCATAGAAGTGCTTGAAACGTATCAAAAGCTGGGACGCACATTTGATAGTTGTTGTTGCATTTATCCAACTGCGCCCTTTGTAACGCCGGAAATGCTTAAGGAAGCCATTCAAAAATTAAATGCCTCCGGGGCGGATTCTTTGGTGCCGGTTACGGCTTTTAGTTTTCCTGTACAGCGGGCTATGGTCATAAACAATGATAAGCTTTCATTCAACTGGCCGGAGTATAAAAATACCAGGTCGCAGGACCTTCAAACCTTTTATCATGACTGCGGACAGTTTTACCTGGTGAGGACAAAGGCATTTCTTGAAACTAAAAATATTTTTACCGGCAATACCATACCCTTCATCATTGAAGAAACCAGGGTGCAGGATATAGATAATGAAACGGACTGGAAGATCGCAGAGATGAAGTACAAATTACTCCACGGGCTTTCGTAAAAAAATTAATAACCAGCTATCAAATTTTATAAAACAATCAATGGATAACAAGATCAAAACACCCCAGGAGGAATTTTGGGCAGGGGAATTCGGCAATGCATACATAGAAAGAAATATGAGTGACCAGTTGCTTGCAAGCAATGTTCATTATTTTTCGAGGATACTGGAAGCCTGCAGTAAAGTAGATAGCGTACTGGAACTGGGAGCCAATATTGGAATGAATATGAAAGCGCTCAGGATCCTGCTTCCACATGCTTCCCTTTCGGGAGTGGAGATCAACAAACAGGCTTATGAGCAGCTCATTTCCATCAACGGCGTGAAGGGTCACCTGTCATCCATTTATGATTTTACTCCGGAACAGTCATATGATTTTGTATTCATTAAAGGAGTATTGATCCATTTGGATCCGGATATGCTATCTGTGGCCTATGAGAAATTATATTCCTGCAGTAGTAAGTATATATGTATCGGTGAGTATTATAATCCTTCACCTGTTGCCCTGAATTACCGCGGACATGAAGGAAAACTTTTCAAGAGGGATTTTGCCGGTGAGTTTATGGATCAGTATCCCGATGTGGAACTGGTGAAATATGGTTTCGCTTACCGTAAAGATCCTTTGTTTCCTCAGGATGATATCAACTGGTTCCTGTTACGTAAAAAAGAAAAATAGTTTCAGGATCATCAATCTTTATTAGTACCAAATGAAAGTTGGCATAATCAATTATGGAATGGGTAATCTGGCTTCGGTAAAGAATGCTTTTGATTATTTATCTATTCCCTGCGAAATATTCAGCGATCCTTCAGCCATTCCCAATTACGACAGGTTGCTGCTTCCAGGTGTGGGGGCCTTTGGCAAAGCCATGGAAAACCTTCGTGCTTCAGGGTTTGAAGATGCCATTAAAAAAGCAGTATTGATAAATGAGGTGCCCATTCTGGGTATTTGCCTGGGAATGCAATTGCTGTTGAGCAATAGCACCGAACACGGAAGTCATAGCGGACTTGATATTGTAAAAGGCACTGTAACCAGTTTTAAAGAAGTTGTTACCGGCATGCCTGTACCCCACATGGGCTGGAATGATGTAACCTTGAAGAATTCGGCCCTTGGTAATGCAGATGGCAGTAAGGGCACTTACTATTTTGTTCATTCCTTTTATTGCAGCCTGGAAGAGGAAAATTATGTTACCGGATTTACCGAATATGGCATAAGGTTCCATTCCATGTTTGAAAAAGATCATATTTCAGGGTGCCAGTTCCATCCGGAAAAAAGCCAGGCAGATGGCCTGACCATTTTCAAAAATTTTGGTTCGAAAGAATATGCTTAAAGTCCGGCTGATCCCTGTTTTATATATCAAGAATGGGCTGATAGTGCGTAGTGAAGATTTTTCCTACCATCAGAATATTGGCAATATTATCAATGAAGCCAAAAGATACAATGAGTGGAATGTGGATGAATTGATCTATATCGATATAAGCCGCGATAAGATCTATGACATGCGCAGGGATGATCATAAGATCAAATCTGCGGAAACGATTGAAGAAATTATCAAGGAAATTTCCAAGGTGTGTTTTATGCCTTTGAGCTTTGGTGGCGGTATCCGGAGCATGGAGGATATAGACCTTCGCATCAGGAATGGGGCCGATAAGATCACGATGAATGCAGCTGCCATCGAAAATCCACAGCTTATTCGCGACGCATCTGAAAAATATGGTGCACAATGCGTAGTGATTTCAGTTGATTATAGAATGGTAGAAGGTAAGCCAATTGTCTTTTCACAGTTCGGACAGCAGAATACAGGTATCGGTCTTATTGACTGGATAAAAGAATGCGAGCAGCTTGGGGCTGGTGAAATATTTATGAATGCCATTGAAAGAGATGGCAAGGCCTGTGGCTATGATATTGCTACCATTGGTGAAGCGGTAAGCAGTACAACACTTCCTATTGTTGCCTGCGGAGGTGCGGGGGATATGTATGATTTTGTTGACCTGGCCTCTGAAACAAAAGTATCCGGCATTGCAGCTGGCAACTGGTTTCACTTCGTGGAAAGAAGCTATCCGAGGGCCAAACAGACACTAAAGAAAAATAATATAAATGTTCGGTAATTTATGAGTGTACATCAAGATACAAAAGTACCGGTTGTGAATACCATGCGTTATTGTGTGAAATGTGTTTACCCGGCAAGTTCCGCTGCCCCACTGGCTTTTGATGAAAATGGACTTTGCAGCGGTTGTCGTACGGCAGAACAAAGAGTGGAGATAGACTGGAAACGGCGACAGCGTTTATTTGAACGTTTGATTGAAGATTACAGATCTCCTGATAATTCAAATTATGATTGCATCATACCTGTAAGCGGTGGCAAGGATAGCTACTGGCAGATCCATATTATCAAATCTTACGGACTCAATCCTTTGTTGGTTACCTATCATGGTAATAACTATACCCCCACAGGTATGAAGAACCTGTTGAATATGCGTGAAGCATTTGGTTGCGACCACATTTTCTTCACTCCAAGTATAGAAGTTCTGAAAACCATGAACCGGCTTGGAATGTTGATGATGGGAGATATGAACTGGCATGCCCATGCTGGTATTTTCACTTACCCTATCAGGGTAGCTGTAGAACAAAATGTACCGCTGATGATCTGGGGTGAACATGGGTTCATGGATCTTGGGGGCATGCATTCCTATAATGATCTCGTGGAGTTTACTTACCGGTTCAGGCATGAACATGCTTTACGCGGATATGAGTGGAATGATTTCATTGAACAGGCTCCAAAGTTTGGAGAGCAACTGGAAAATAAACACCTGATCTCCTGGAAATACCCGGACGATGAACAGATAGACAGAGTAGGAGTGCGGGGAATATATATATCTAACTTTTTTAAATGGGATGCCAATACGCACGGCCCTTTAATGAAAGAAAAATATGGTTTCCTCGAAGCAGAAGAACCTTTTGAACGCACTTATCGCACCATGTCCAACCTGGATGATATGCACGAAAACGGGATTCATGATTATATGAAATTCGTAAAGTTTGGTTATGGCAGGGCCAGCGATCATGTTTGTAAGGATATCAGGGCGGGTTTAATGACAAGGGAAGAAGGCATCCGGATTGTAATGGAACGTGATCCCATCAAATCAAAAGATTTGTACAGATGGCTTGGTTATGTGGGATGGACGGAAGAGAAGTTTGACTACGAAGCAGATAAATTCAGAGACCCCAGGGTATGGTGGATAAAGAACGGCGAGTGGCATAAACATGATATTACCGGTAATACAGGCAATTATGGTAAAGTTCATTTGAATGCTGAAGAACAAAAAAGGTACAAGATCATCTAAACAGGAACTGTTGAAGACGTTTTCTAATTTTTCCGGGCTTGACGAATATTTCTGTAAACTGTTTTCTCCCCCGGACAGTATTTTTTCCAGGGTTCAATATAAAAATGCACCAATCGGACTTGCCCTGCAACATAATCTTTATGATTATTACCGGAATAAAATATACAATGTACAAAAGAGCCCATGGATCCAGAGAATACGATCTGAGATCAGGTACAGGGGATTCGATCACCGGTTAAAACTCCAGATCAACAGATTCATAACTTCTGCTTCACATCCAAAACGGAAATTTGACATTATTTTCTTTGCCGGTAATTATGTTCCCCGGATCCTGGATGATTTTCTCAAAGTAATAGCTGAACTGGATACTGAAAATGTTGCTTTCTTTTCAACTGACAGAAGAGCTTACAGGTATATGCTTCAAAAAAGAAATGGATTGAAGCTGGAAGTAGGAATGGTGCCTGTTAAACTGGAAAAACAAAATAGTTCCTCTGTTCCGGATTTTAAAAAGATCGTGGATGCAGAGATATCACCCATGCTGATGCAGGAGTTTGGTGACATGGCACATAGTATGACCGCTATCATCAAATCAAATTTACCTGTACTGGCATCCTACTTCGATATCTTCGAAAATTTCATTGATGAATATTGCCCTTCAAAGATTATTCTGGGCAGCGATGGATTTTCAATAGCCAGAACACTGTGTTTTGCTGCATCAAAAAAAAATGTCAGTACTTATGTATTGCAACACGGGCTGGTAGATTCGCTTAATGGATACCTTCCTCTGATTGCAGACCACATTATTGTTTGGTCAGAAAATGAAGCAAGGATATTTTCGGAAGCTGGCGTTGGTGAGGAAAAATTATTCGTTGCAGGTTCACCAAGGTTCGACCAGTTCAATATGCGGGAAAAAAAGAGTTCGGGCAGCATAAAAAAACTTCTTTTTGTAATATCCCCGGGGGTGCCCCAGGATGTAGTCAGCCAGATTGATGCAGCCATTGCTATCAGTAAAAAATTAACGGGGAAGTACACCATAATTGTGCGGCCACATCCATATTACAGGATGCTTTGTGAAACGTATCTTCAAAAAACTTATGGTACGGCAATCTCAATTGATAACAATAGCTTTATTAACTCTTTAAGTGAAGCAGACCTTGTGTTGTTCGCAGATATATCAACGGGTGTTTTTGAATCGCTTGCTTCCGGAAAACCAACTTTTATTTTGAAGAACGAATCTGAAAACAAGCTGGATATCTATAAATTTAAAAGGATTGGCCGTGAAGTTTTGACCAAAGCGCTAATTGAGGATGCGGCCCTGAACGAATATAATTTATTGCATTCCGAATCTGAAAGGTCTGATAATCAGTGTGCCTCTAAAAAGATTGCCTCAATTTTAATGAAGGAGGAAATTCTTAAGTGATGTTCAAAGGGTTGATGATTGGTTCTCTGGTAAAGCGGTATGCAAGTAATTTCCTTGCTAATACCCTGCAGCAGGGATTAAGGTTCTTATTATTGTATCTGGCCGCTAAAGTGCTGGGGCCAGCCGAATTTGCTGTTGTGAGTTTTGTATTGTTGATAACGGGGTATCTGTTAAATTCAAATCTCGGTGCTATCAACGGAATTAAGAGGCAGGTGCCACTTGTATACAGCAGGAAGGGTAACAGGTTTGTGTTATCCTCTTTTTTTTCCATACTGAATTTTAACTGGATCGCTACTTTTATAGCTTCCCTTGCGGCAGCCCTGGTTTTGTATTTTTATTACAGGTATGATCTGGGTGTAAGCATCCTGATGGTCTTTATTGCCCTTTCTTTCAATACCTATTTTGCTGTTCAAACCTATTTTACCTGTACTGGCAGCTGGTTAGATCTTTTCAGGCTACAGTTGCTTTGTGCCGGTTTACTTATAATTGTTTCTCTTAGTTTATTTTTTGAAAGCACCCCCATTTTCTTCTTTACTTATGCATCTTCATTTGCGCTGGCTGCATTATTCTTCTTTGTAAAAAAAGGATATCAGCTTCGGTTTGACCGTGCCATCATCAGGGAAAATATAGGAGTGGGCTTCCCTGTTATGATCTCGGGTTTTATTTATTTATTGTTTCAAACCACCGACAGATTAATTGTTTCACATTTTTATACTGATGAAGATTTTGGATATTATTCTTTTGCCTGGGTACTTGTGCTTACGCTCAACCTGGTAGTGAACATGAGCTCGGAGATTATTCTCCAGAAAGCTGCAACCTACCATTCACATGTGCATAGCAAGGGTCTGCTTTTGAAATATCTTCTAAAATATTCCCTGCTGGTTCAACTTGCACTTTGCATAGTTACCGTACTATTGATAGCAGCAGCAAAATATGCTATCCCCGTTTATTTCAATGAGTATACACCTGCTATTCCTGTTATCACCAACCTTATCATTGCCTACCTTATCCAGCAACTGGCACTGGGTGCGGCCAATTTTTATTATATCATTGGCCGGCAGAAGATATATAACCTGATGCTGGTTTTATCACTAATTGTAAATGCCGCTTTATTATTGGGGGCCGTCACCTATCCATCGGAAATGCCCGGCATAGCTTCATTGAGCAGGCTTTATATTGTGAGTAGCTGTATTTATATAATTTTCATGTATTTGCCACTTCTTAAAAAAGATATTCTATAAATGGATCTGGCAAAACACCGGATAAAGGATGATGGATACCTGGTTTTACTGATTGCCGTATTCTCACTGCCCGTTTATTTTTTTGATGTTTCCAATTCAACCATTCTTGGCATCTACCTGGTATTGCTTGCATTTATTTCAATTTCCATATTTCCCAGGTTCAAAGCATGGTGGTTTCCGGGTATCATTGGACTGATCATTCCGCTTCCGGGTCCGCTGGACCGGATGTACTATTCTGTGCAACTCTCACCAGAGCCAGATACCCCTGCGTATGGAGTGATATCCGTTATTGATATTCTTATGTTTGCCACACTCGTGGTTAAACTATGGGAAAAGCGCAGGCTGAAAAATTTATTCAATGCGGAAATCAATTACCTGACACTGGCCCTGATCGCCATTACATTTCTGGGGATGATCTCCAGCCTGCAATCTTATTTCAACTACCCGCTTTTTCATTTCCCGATGGCAGTAAGAGCCATATTTTATAGTGTCAGGTTTTTGCTGGTGTTTTCATGGATCAGTAATTATTTCAATGATATTTCAACGTTTAAAAAATTTCCTGTTGCTATCTATTTGATCACCCTGGCATTTTTCTTCCTGGTACTTCTTTCGCCAAAAGAAAATTACGAAGGCGGGAATCGCCTCTCTGTAGCTACCTATGGTGTTAATACCTTTGGCCACCTGCTGGCTTTTACTTCCTTGTTGTGTATTCCTTTTATTTCTTATTATTATAAGCTGAAAAAAAGCGGTGTTTTGCTTGGGTTAACTGCCTGCTTTTTGATTTGTCTTTTGTTTCTTTTGCTGTCTGCCAACAGAATGAGTTTTGTTTTATTGCTGCTTGGTATTCTGTTTTATAATTTATTTATGCCTGTTGCATTTGCAAAAAAGATACGGCTGATCTTTTTGTTCATTATTGTGCTGGCAACCGTCATATTTCTGTTTTTTCTTTTCAAGCCCGACCTCCTCAGCCGTGTATTCGGTGTATTTGAATTGATCAGCGGTAAAAATGCCATTGAAAACATTGGCGAATTACAGGCACGTTTTGTTGTGTGGAATATCAGCTGGGAAATGATCACCACCCATCCTTTACTTGGTGCCGGACCAGGACAATGGAATTACCTCAAACACGAATTCGGTTCCATGCCGCCATGGATGACAACCATTTTGGATCCGCATAATGGCTATCTGCTCTATGCATCTGAAATGGGACTGATCTGTACATTTATTTATTACAGCATAATTATAGCTTGCATCCGTAAAGGTTACAGGGCGTTTAAACAATTAAAAAAAGTTTACCTGGCAGATCAAAGCAGGGACACCTGGTTCTACATGTCTGCTATTTTAATGCTTTCAATTATTATTGTTTGCTGGCTGCTGGCCGATCTTACCAATGCCAGCGGACTTAATATCAGGGTGCAGTCGCTGATGTGGTCACTGGCCTGCATCTTATTTATCTCACCATCATTAGTAAAGAAGTACATTAAAGCGAATCATGAAAGTTGAAGCCTGTCCGGTTTGTAAATGCCGGGACCATGAACAAAAATATCCAACGCAGAATATTGATGGAGCCGATTACCAGATTGTGAAATGCAGCCGCTGTGGTCATTTCTTTACTTATTTCTTTTCAGCAGTGGAAGTAGGAAAATACTATGATGAAGGTGATTACAGTGTAAGGGATAACAGGAGCACCATTTTCCATAAGATACAGGTTGTTGAATATAAAAAGGTGCTGGATAACTTAAAGGAATTTACTGACCGCCGTGATCTTCTTGATTTTGGAAGTGGAAAAGGTGTTTTTCTTTCAGTGGCAAGAGAAAATGGTTATAAAGTTGCAGGCGTGGAAACTTCAAAGCCAAGGGCTGATTATGCGCGGCAGGTGATGGGACTGCAAATTGATTCCGGCTTTTATGAAGGCGGAAGTGTTTATAATAAAAAGTTTTCTGATGTTACCATGTTCCATGTGCTGGAACATATTGAAGATGCCGGCGTTTTATTGAAAGCGCTTTTCAAAGATAACCTTGAACAGGGAGGCTTTGCAGTAATTGAAGTGCCGAATTTCGGAAGCTGGCAATCCGCATGGGCAAAAGGCCGTTGGCTGCACATTGATATTCCCCGGCATGTAAGTCATTTTACGGAAGGATCTTTACAGTTGCTGATCAGGGATTGCGGTTTACAGGTAGTGAAAAAGGAAACATTTTCACTGCACCTGGGTATAATTGGAATGGCCCAGACCATCCTTTCTTTTTTTGGATATAAAGGTTTTCTTATTGCGGATATAAAGGAAAAGAAAACCATTTTGCTTATTGCAACCTTACTCGTAGCACCATTGGCTTTTTTGCTGGAATGGCTTGGCAGTATTTCAGGTAAGGGAGGGGTTCTCAGGTATTATTTAAAGGAAGAGAAGAGATGAAGATCGCCATCATAGGTTCCAGGGGTTACCCATATGTTTACAGTGGATATGAAACGCTGGTTTCAGAACTGGCCCCCCGGCTTGATAAGGAAAATATAGAAGTACATGTTTACTGTCACCGCAGGTTATTTCCTGCCAGGCCAAAACAGGTGAACGGTATCTACCTCCACTACATGCCCTCCATTCAGTCAAAAACCTTAAGCCAGTGGTCCAATTCATTTCTCAGTACCATTCACGCCCTATTCAAAAATTACGATGCCATCCTTTATG
>CBIHLW010000005.1:0-20921 GCA_966210755.1 uncultured bacterium | reverse complement strand
AAACTGTTCTTTTCATTGGGCGTTTAACATCAATGGCGAGGTTCGTCACAGGCATTGACAAGGTCACAGCGGAGGTGTTCGTTTCCATTGGGCGCCTTAGTTCAACGACCAGAAGCCTGCGGCATTGACAAGATCGTGTGGTGGGTGTTCTTTTCACCGGTAGTGTCAGCGTCCCAGTTATTACCTCCTTATATACTCCACCCTTCCATTCACCCACCTGATAATTTGCGAAGGCAGTGAATTTGAATGATCATCCTGCCTCCACTTCACCACATGGTCAACAGCTTTTATGATCTGTAGTGGGATATCTGCAAAAGAGGCCGGACTCGCCTGGCCGCTGATGTTGGCCGAAGTTGATACGATGGGCTTTCTTAATCTCCTGATCAGATGCCGGCAGAATGGATCTTTTACGATCCTGATGGCAATGGAGCCATCCGCCGCTATTAAATTGGAAGGAAGGCCAATGGCACCTTCGAATATGATTGTTGTGGGTCTTGTCTGTTCTTCTAAAAAATCAAAAACAGCCAGGTCAGGTGCGGCTACATACTGCAATACCTCTCTTTCATCTGCCATCAGTATGATCATGCTCTTGCTGTCTTCCCTTTTTTTGAGCTGATAGATCCTCATCACAGCTTCTTCACTGGTAGCATCACAGCCTATGCCCCAGATGGTATCAGTCGGATAAAGTATCACTCCTCCTTTCTTCAATACATCTAGTGCTTCTTCCACTTCCGTTTCAAAAAATCCTGCTTCATTCATTACAAATAGATTTTAGCGGCATGAACGATCTGCATGCTGTTCAGCCTTTCGAGACATTGCGGAACATCATACCGCATACAAATATTTTTTTCACAGGGCTCACAGGAAAGCTGGCCAAGGCGAATGGTGGTACAGATATCTTTCCGGTAAGGTGCCGTTTTTTCTTCCCGCCCCGCACCAAATAAAACAATGACCGGCGTACCCATGGCATTAGCCAGGTGTGCCGGACCAGAATCGGTGCTCAGTAAAAACCTGGCTGAAGCCAATACAGCTGCCAGTTGCATTAATGAGGTTTGTCCCGCCATATTTTCCATCCCTTCCATGCCGGTTTCATCCAAAACCTTATCTACAAATTCTTTTTCCTTAGGTGCGCCAATCAATACGATACGGTTGCTGATCTGGGTTTTCAAAACCCTGATCAATTCAGCTGCCTTGTTTACTGTAAGTCTTCTTGAAGTGGCTTCAGAATTTATATTCACCACCACATGATCCTGCTTTGGAAAATCATGGTGTAAAATTACCTGTGGAGTTGTGGTTTGCCTGCCTGTAAACAGTGCTAACAATTGTACATATTCCTCTGCCCGGTGCAGGCCTTCCGGTTTTTTATAAGCATGGGTCAAAAGAATTTGTCGTAATTCTTTTTTATAACCAACCGTTTTTTTTGCACCACTGCTGAAAGCCATAAAGGCTGAAGAAAAAGAATCAGGCAGACAAAAGAAAAGATCCGGCTTCACTTCTGCCTGCAACTTCTTCCCAAATTTTCTTACGCCCTTCAGGCCACTGAATTCATTTTTATCAAAAACAAATGCATTGTGTTGCACCGGAAAAAGAGGAAGCAACTCATGAATACCTTTTTTGGCAACCAGGTTAATTTCGGCACCGGGATATAAAACGGAAAGCTGGTTGATGAAGCCAACCGACATCACCATATCACCCAGCCAATTTGGTAACCGAACAAGAATCTTCATATGATGAACATAGGTGCGGATGGCGGAGGAGTGTGCGGATTTACTTACTCCGCTGCTCTTCCTACTTCGCACTGCTTTTACTTATGTTTGCAAAAAAATTTGCGATGAAGTTAAGAGAGTCTGTTGAACAAGCGTGGCAAAACAGGGAGATGCTCACCTATTCAGGAATACAACAGGATATCAGATCCGTGATAGAAGAAGTGGACAGAGGCACATTAAGAGTAGCCCAGCCGCCCGGTTCCGGTGATAACAGCAGCCAGGAATGGAAGGTGAATGAATGGGTGAAGCAGGCTATCCTGCTGTATTTTGGTTTGCAACCCATGCAGACCTGGAGTATGGAGCCTTTTGAATTTCATGATAAGATGCTGCTCAAAAAAAATTATAAAGAACTGGGCGTAAGAGCGGTTCCTCATGCTGTTGCAAGGTATGGTGCCTACATTGCCAGAAATGTGGTGCTCATGCCTTCTTATGTAAACATCGGCGCTTATGTTGATGAGGGCACCATGGTGGATACCTGGGCCACTGTAGGAAGCTGCGCCCAGATTGGAAAAAACGTGCACCTCAGCGGAGGAGTGGGTATTGGTGGTGTACTGGAACCTCTTCAGGCGTCACCGGTAATAATTGAAGATGGATGTTTCATTGGTTCAAGGTGTATTGTGGTGGAAGGTGTAAGAGTGGAAAAAGAAGCTGTACTGGGTGCCAATGTAGTTCTGACCCAGTCAACCAGGATCATTGATGTAAGCGGCAGTGAACCCAGGGAAATGAAAGGTGTGGTGCCTGCAGGTAGTGTAGTGATCCCGGGAAGCTACAGCAAAAAATTCCCTGCAGGTGAATACAATGTAAGCTGTGCTCTCATTATTGGAAAACGCAAACCCAGCACTGATCTTAAAACGAGTCTGAATGATGCACTGAGGGATGTTAATGTGGCGGTTTGAGGAGTCGGGAGTCCTGAGTTGCGAGTCGGCAACTCATAGCTCGTAGCTCATAGCTAACAGCTAATGGCCAATAGCTCTCCTACCATACATTCCTCGGACAGGTATCGGCATATCCATTTTTCAACAGCAGTCCGATGATCACTTCATGGGTTCCTTTGGTGAAGTTGTTCAACCGGGAGGTGGTGTAGTCGTAAGAATATCCCACATTCAGCCGGTTGGAAATATTCAATCCCAGCATACCGGCAATGCCGTCATTTCTCCTGTAGCTGGCGCCTATCCACGCAAGATCCCTGTATTGCAGTTTACCATTGAATTCAAACTGAACCGGAACGGGCGAAATATATTTGACCATAACGGAGGGTATCAGGTTGAAATCATAGCCCACGGGAATCCTGATACCGGCGGTTGCAAATAGATGCGGAACCGTTTTACCTTCAGATGGCCGGATGTAGTTATTTGAAAAATCTACTTTTTGCGGAATGATCTGCTGAGCGGACAGCCCTACAAAATAATCAGATGAATAGAGATAGAGTCCTGCCATCAGATCCATCCTTGTTTTATTCAGGATACCCGAACCATATACAGCGGGATCGATGGTAGGATCACCAAAATCAAGTTTTGAAACGTCAAGGCCCAGCCGTTGAAAGCCTATACCAAAACCTCCTGAAAGATTGGTTCTGGGACCAAGACCAATATGATAAGCATAGGTACCATATGCTGAAAAATTACTCAATGGGCCTGTCACATCTTTGATCACCTGTAAACCAATGCCATGATGTGGCTCAGCAGCTGTATAATTTTCCCAGTAGCTCTGGCCTCTTGGATTATCACCGCTGATCTCAAAAGAAGTGGCGGTGGTGCGGTAATCATCCTTACCGATGGGTCCATGCACTGAAAGATAAGTGGTAACCGGTGCATCCTGCATTCCCACCCACTGGTGGCGGTGACTCAGTTTAAGATCCACATAATTTTCAATGCCGGTGATGGCCGGATTAATGATATACTGGTTAATGACGTACTGTGTATAATGAGGCTTTTGCTGAGCCCACACAGCATGAACAGACAGCATCACTATACAACACAGGAAAAACCTCTTCATGTTCACTAAGTTTTGATGTTCATCACAGATAACGGATGGCACATGAATTTAAAAAAAGCCTGGCTGAATGTCAACCAGGCATGATATTAATTTCTGATCACTTTAAATTCTGTTCTACGGTTCTTCTCCCTTCCTTCAGGATTATCAGAACCATCCGGATTTTCATTTGGTTCAACCGGAAGGCTTTCACCAAAACCCTTAGCGCTTAGTCTATCCCTTGCTATTCCATTCCTGATCAAATAATCCACCACTGCTTTAGCCCTGGCTTCGGAAAGCTTCTGGTTATAGCTATCCGAACCTTTACTATCTGTATGACCGCTGATCTCTATTTCCAGCTTAGGATAGGTGTTCAGCATTTTCACGATCTGGTCAAGTGCCGGGAATGATTCAGGTTTGATCTGAGATTTATCGTATTCATAAAATACATTCTCCACAACAAAGCTTTCATTCACTTTAGGCGGTTCAGGCACCAGGCATAATCTTTCTATGTTCATGGATTCTGCTTCCACATCAGCAGGAATACTTACTTTCAGATTCCCGGGTAAAAATCCATCAGCTGTAGCCTGTAAAACAAGTGGCTGGTATTCTTCCATTGTAAAACGGTACACACCATCTGCACCTACCTTACCGGTAAAAACAGTCTGGTTGGTTTTTGCATCGGTTAAAATAACCGTTGCCCCAGGCAATAGTTTAGTGCCATCACAGGAAACAATTGTTCCCGAGATCTGCCTGAGCGGTCTTATTTTATTCAGGTTGAATAATTCAAGACAGCAGGCTGCTTCCCTGTCAGAACTAAGCCATACTTTCTCCAGCATATTTTTGGCGCTGCCCATACTTAAAAAATACATGTCATCCTTAATTGAATTAACCGGATAACCCAGGTTCTCAGCGCTGGTCCAGCTGCCGATCTTCCCTTTGCTCTTGAACAGGTCATAACCACCCATTCCTATCTTACCATTCGAAGCAAAGACAAGTGTTTCTGAAGCTGCATGATAAGAAGGCGACTGCTCGTCACCAGCCGTATTGATGGCACTTCCTGCATTTACAGGTGTTCCGGGATTTCCTTCAGCTGAAAGTTCAGCATACCAGATGTCATATCCACCCTGACCACCCGCACGGTCGCTTGAGAATAAAATATATTTCCCGTCGGAAGTGATGAAAGGTTGCTGGTTATTTGATCCGGCTGCATTGATCTCCGCTCCCAGCTTAACGGGTTCGGACCAGCCAACTGCACTTCTTGTACTGGTAAAAACAGATGATGTTTTTTGATTTACGTTGACACTCCACCTGGTAAAAAATATGGTGTTGCCATCAGGTGTTGCCGATCCTACACCCTGTTCCATTTCTTCGGGCTGGGATATTACCAGCTGCTCCACCGTATTCAGTCCTTCTGCAGTTAAGGATGCCTGGTACAAACGGTTTTTGTATTTATTATCCTTGTCAGTATCCAGCGGCTTTGTGGAAGTAAACAAAATCATTGAAGTGCCCAGCGGAGCAGAAGCATAGGTAGCACCCGCAGCATTCACACCTCCATCCTTTTTTACCGAATAATACTTCAGATCTTTTTTAGATAATTCTTTTTGTATAAAACGAAGGTTTTGAATTTCCCTTTCCGCCCGGGTTTTATATTCATCCTGCATGGTATAACTGCTAAGGAAGGATTGAAATCCTGTTTCCGCTTCACTGTATCGTGCCAGGGCACGCAGCATAGTGCTGTGATGGAACAGGGCAAGCGGGAACCTGTCCTTTGACTGCTCAATTACCTGTTTGTATAAGGGTTCAGCCTTTTCGGGATAATTCAACTGACGGTAGCTTTCAGCCAGATTCCAGAGCGCCTGCTCTTTGGAAGTTGCAGCGGTCACTGTTTTCTTGGAAACAGTTTGTGCAGTATAGGGATTGAATGATGCTTTTGACTGGTCATCCTTACCAAAATATTTTTCGTAATAAGCAGCCGCCGAAGCATAATCACCTTTTGAAAAATATCTGTCCGCAGCCTTCAGGTAATCCTGAACAAACTGGCCATACATGGAAAAAACCACAAAACAAAGAACCGAGGTGGTAACTATTTTTTTCATCTGAATTATTTGAATCAATTATTGAATGATCAACAAATACATTTATGAATTAAAGTCTTGGACAAATGAAATCCACTTCCGGTGTTTTAGCAGATTTTCTGCCAATGTAGGAAAGTGATATCTCGAAACTGTTGGATCCTCTTGCCATTTTTCCAAGATCTGAGGTATTGATATCATAGCTTGCTCCCAATACCATGTTCTTATAGGTAAACCCAACAAAAGGCGACACCATATCCTTATACCTGTAGTTGGCACCAATCATCAGGTCAAGCTCAGGGTTGGCCGTATAACTGGCATAAGCACCTGCCATTCTTTCTTCTGCTGTACCCTGTTTTAAATAAAGAAGATTTGGCGTTAAGCTGAAATTATCGGAAAGCTTCAACCTTATGCCGCCATGAAAAGTATAACGCATAGGTATAACCGCACCTTCATCAGATGCAAAATCATCCGTTGGTTTGGTAATATGGGAAATGGAAAATCCTGCGAAAATATTTGCTTTTTTGCCTGGTGCCGCATCAAAGTACACCACACCGGCAGTAGCATCAAAAGCAGCTGCGGAATTCCTTCTCAGCATATCGGCCGAAGTAGTACCGGGATTGTATCCGGTAATAGGATTCCACTGATCACCAAAGGTTAACTTGGTACGGTCGAATTTTCTTTGAATAAGACCGGCCTGCAATCCAAATACAAGTCTTCCGGTTTCCATCGGTCCAAATCTCACTCCCGTATAGGCAAAGTTGGCATAAGCCGTAGTATAACTGTATCCCCCTTCCCCTGCTGTCTGGTTCAGGATGCTCGCACCCAGGTTGAGGTTATTGGCAGTAGTGAATTCAGCTGACAGACCAGCTGTTGAAAACGGAGAACTGATGTTTCCCCACTGGTTACGATAGATACCCGATAAACGGTACTGGCCATCGAAAGCACCGGTAAGCGCCGGGTTGAGCCAGGAAGGATAAACGTAGTATTGGGTAAAATGTGGATCTACCTGTGCCTGTATCTTCATGGTAGACATAAGTACCAGCGTAAATAAGCACAAAACAATCTTTCTCATCGCGTTTGTTTTATTTGTTTATTATAAGGATGCAGTAAACCGCATCATTTAATTCATCATCTTAAAATGGTTACAGAACCGGTTATGGGTTTAAAGCCATTTTCCAGCCTGATCACGTAATAATAGGCACCTACCGGCAGGTCGTTCCCTTTCAGTTTACCATTCCATGGATCACTGTACCCTTTCGATATAAATACCCGCTGTCCATACCTGTTGAATACTTCCACGGTACAGCCTGGGTAATCCGTAAGGTTGGGTAGCAGCCACAGGTCATGTATGCCATCTCCATTTGGTGAAAACACATTGGGCACTTTCACCTGCCTGAATATCCTTACACTCATTGAATCAACAGAGGTGCATCCAAAATCACCTGTTGCAGTCAGAATATATTGCTGATCGGACAGTGCTACCAGCGATGGAGTAAGTGAGGTTGGATCACTTAATCCAAATGAAGGTGTCCAGCTAAAGCTTAATGAAGGTGAATTGGCTGTTGCCTGGAATTGCACCTGTGTTCCTTCGGGAACAATAAAGGACCGTCCTGCATCTATCACTGGTTGAAGGTGAACGGTTACGGTTTTAATAAATGGATCTGAAGTACAACCGGCAGCATTGGTAACAATCAGGCTAACAGGGAATGTTCCCGGATTGGCAAATTGTTTGTTTGGCTGCTGCGCGGTTTCTATTGGAGTTCCATCGCCAAAATCCCATTTCCATTCTGTAATGGTACTGTTGTCTGCAAAGCTTGCATCAATAAAAACCGTATTGGCGCCCTGGCAAAGTTCTGAAGGTGTTACTTCAAAATCAGCAACAGGCTTATTATAAAAATCATTTACCGTTTGTGTAACCACATGCTGGCAACCATACGATGAAGTTGCTGTAAGGCTTACATTATAATTACCTGCAGAGGCATAAGTGTAAGATGGATTTTCTGAGGTGGAAGTGCCTGGAACTGCATCTCCGAAATTCCACTGGTAACTCAGGGCAGAATTGTCCGAAACACTACTTGTATTCTGGAACAGGGCTGGTCCGGGTAAACAGATCTTAACCGGCACCGTAAATGAAGCAGTTGGTAACGGATGCACTGTTACCAGTTTGGAGAAAGTATCGCTCTTACAACCACGGTCGCTGGTTACCGCATGTTTCACCAGGTAATCCCCATCAGTTGAATAGGTGATGGTGACAGGAGCGGCATTATTATTCGTTTGCACGTCGCCGTTACCCAGGTTCCAGCCCCAGGTTTGTATTGCGCCAGAAGCAATAGTTGAACTGCTGGTAAAGGTAAAGGCTTCATTGAGACATACATCATCAATTGAGGTAAATGAGGCCACAGGCTTTGGATAAACCTCAATTGTATTATTGATCGCTGCCGTGCAGCCGGTTGTTGTTGTATAATTATAGGTAACCGTATGTATACCCGCTCCGGCAACGGCAGGATCGAAGCTTCCGTCGGCACTTACACCGGGCCCGCTATATATTCCCGAACCCGGAACTCCGTTTGTAACCGAAGCGGTGGCAACGGAAATTCCTGTTACATCCTGGCAAACAGCGGCAAGTGCAGGATAAAGAAGTTTCGGTGCCAGGTTGAAAGTGGTTTCAATGGTTGTATCCTTTACACAACCCTGGCTGGATGTGGCAGAATAATAAATATCGTAGGCACCAAATTCAGTATAGATGTGAGATGGACTTTTGGCTATTGATGTATTTGGATTAGACGCGGTGGCATTGGCATCTCCAAAATTCCAGTTATGACTGGAAATAGACTGCCCGTCGGGTGTTGCCGTTGTGTTATCGAAAAGCACCTCACCATTTTCGGGAAGGCATCCCAATGGAAAGCTGATAGAAACAACAGGCTTTGAATAAACGGTAACAACTTTTTCCAGGGTATCACTGATACAGGTTGCACTGAGTGCGGCCACCAGCTTTACCGTATACGATCCATAATCAGGATAAAGAATGGATTGTGCCGTTGGAGTAGTACTGTTGCTGACATTACCATTTCCAAAGTCCCAGTAATAATTATTTATGGCAGATGAGCCGTCATAGGTGGCAGCAGGTGTCAGGCTGATTGAAGCATCTTCACATAATGAACCGGATCCGCTAATACTAACTACCGGCGGCGCATAAACGCTGATAGGCATGGTTGTATCTGCTACACATCCATCAGATGTAACTACACTAAGGCTCACATCCTGGTTAATACCGGGCGCAAAAAGATGAATTGTATCCTGACCGGTTGCAGTGGCACCACCCGGAAAACTCCAGTCCCAGCTGGCAAGTTCATATCCTTCGGCTGTTGAAGCAGCTGCATTGAGATAAACTGTATCGAGCGAACATCCTGTAGCATGCGTGATCTGGAAAGAAGCTTTTGGTTTTGGTTTTACATCCACATAAATTTTCAGCTCTTCCGTATTGTTGCAATTTTCTATGGAAGGATGGGTTGATACAATTGGGATTTCGTATGTACCAGCGATGCTGAATTCATATGTTCCGGGCAACCTGTATTTATAATAAGTGATGCCGTTCACCACAACCGTTTCCACGGCTACAGGTGCATTGTCGGTGTAATCAGTATTGGGAGAAAGACCGCTGGTGATTGTACTCAGTCTCCAGATAAGTTTTGTAGGCTGGTAGGCCATCAGCGCGGATAATTCCACCGTGGTATTGGTACAGGTGAATTCGTGTTCCGGCCTGGTGGGATCAAGTGAATTATGAATGGAACTGATGGCTGAAAGATTATTGATCAGTGTTCCTGCATTGTACCCATAACTTTCAACAGAACCAAGACCGTAGGTGATGGCGGTAAAAGCAGAATCACTTTCAACTATGCATTGCCCCGGCGGCGGCGTAGGTGGCAATGGGGTTGTCCACTTGCGCACAACTATTGTATAACCGGAAAGGTTGGGATGAGGGTAGGTATGTATTGAACCGGAAGGGATAGATGAAATGGCCTGGCCATCTATACGAAGTGATGAGAGGGCAGTTCCTCCGGTTGGGATGATCATTGTAAGATAATTGGTACCGATCCTTTCTTCATTGTTCCTGAAGAAACCGATCCTTTTGATGGCCTGTTCAATAGGACTGAGATAGATCATTTCAGGATCACCGGTTCCGCTGTAACCACATTGTCCGCTCGAAGGCATATACTGCGCCACCATGATTGGTTTATCAGCTTCTATAAAATCTGCAGTGGTTGACTGGAACTCATAATAAAAATTACCATTGAGCGCAGTAAGTGTGGTGCCATTCCTCTTTACAACAGTTCCAGGTTCCTTAATAGCCACCCTTACCACCGAACCATTGAATTGCGAAGGGCTGTTGGCATGTGAAAATGGAGCAGTAAGGTATCTTTTACCCCAGGCCTGAAATGGAAAGATCTGTTGCATGATATTATCACCCGATCCGCCGCCTCCTGTTGGACAGGTAATGGCTGTACGGCTGCTACCTGCAAAAACCGCTATGGGAAAACAATCACCATTTGCATTGGCAATGGATTTCACTCTTGTGCCGGTAAGTTCCCTGCCGGAACTGCTGGTAAGAGAAGCTCCTATCACCTGGTAGATCTGGCCTTTATTCAGTGTTGCTGTAAATGGAGCACTGGCCGGCCGGTTGTTCCTTGTTAGAACTGAAGGTGTAATTTCTATTACAGTATTGTCTTCCTTGGCCACAACATACAACCAGGAGAAACAATTATTGCTTCCATAATTCTGCTGGCTGTTGATGGATGCATACGAATAACCCCAGGTTTCAACCGGCATCAGCATGGTGGCACCTGATGATGCCGAACCAAAAATATGAGCGTAGGCCACTATGGGCACATCACTTACTATATGGATACCGCGGTTAAACAAACCTTCACCACCCGTTCCGCCAAAGCTTGGAGGAAGGGAGTATAAGCGGCAGTCATTCGCACCACCCTTGGGTATATATTCGGAGGCTATTACCGAATTGGCAGGGATACTATAATTCCTCACCCATGCCGTTCCATTGATGGTTACCGTAACATTGGCGGCCTGCTCGGCACTGAAATACAAAACCATTTCCTGACTGTTACTCTGGCCGGGTTCCATAAACTGGTGATGTCCGTAACCAACCCAAAATTCCTTACCGCGGTTGGAAAGGTTTTGAGAAAACCCTCCCAACCAGCTTAAGATGAAGCCTGTCGCGGCAATAAATTTTATTGTTCTCATAGTACTCACTTTCCAATTTTTATCTGATCAGGTTCACAGAGCCCTTGCGCTGCAGTTTTCTGCCATCGGTAAGTACAATATCACATACATACATGTATACACCTGATGGCTGCACCTTTTGTCCATACTGGCCATTCCAGCTTGCTGACTGCGACCTTGATTCGAAGATCTTTTCACCCCACTGGTTGAAGATCATGAATCGCATTTCCCTGATGGAATTACCATACACCCTTAACACATCATTCAATCCATCACCATTAGGTGTAAAGGAATTCGGAATGAATACTTCATCGGTTAAGGTTTGGGCCGTTGCCTGTCCTGTTGAAGGCTGACAACCACCTGTTGCCCTTACTGAAAGGGTTACAGTTTGACCTACCGTCAACCCTGAAATCGTATGGGTAAGACCGTTAGGTCCGGATGAAGGCTGGCTCCAGCTGGTACCGGCATTGGTACTTATTTCATAACCAGTTGCACCTGGCACTGCATTCCAGGTAAACCTGATTGCATTGGCTCCTATAGAATCGGCAACCACTACAGGCGCTGAAAGCTGAGGCTGAACCGTTACCTGAATTCTTGTACGGCCATTGCCTGCACAACCATTGAGTGTTGAACCAACATACAGGCTCATAGGAGCAGTAACATTGGTAATGGTATAGCTTGTTCCGGTATGCACTACGTTACCACCGGCCGCTGCATCATACCAGGTGTACACTGCATTCGCAACCGGATTTTGTACCGTGAATGTAACATTGGAGTTGAGACAGGCATTTACGGAATCTGGCGCAAAACTAACGGCCGGACCTTCAGTGATGTTTAGCGGTTTGGTTACCGTTCCGATACAACCATCTACTGTCACCACATCAAGTTTGATATCATAGCTTCCGGCAGGAGTAAATGCCTGTGTGGCATTTTGTCCGGTAGCTGTTGTTCCATTATCAAAATCCCATGTCCATGTAGCTGCAGGTGTAATGTTCTGACCTACCACGCCATTGAACTGAACTGTTGAACCCACACATACAACTGACGGTAGTGTGAAATCAGGCACCGGTGCTGGTCTTACATCAATGGTAAGAGAAGTTTCCATCCTGTTGTTACAACCTTCAATATCAGGATGTGTGATAAAGATCGGAATGGCAAATATTCCTGTACCTGTGAAAGTGAAGTCCTGGTTAACTGTGTATTTATAATGAGTTATTCCATTGATCACTTCCGTGCTTACAGGTGTTGGATTGTTTTGAGTAAGATCTGCATTTGGTGATAAACCAGGTACCTGGCTGAACATCCATTCAATGTTAGTTGGCTGGATGGTAGAAAGGAAGCTTACCTGGAACGGAGCATTCTCACAGGTATAGGTACTTGAACCGGTACCTGTTGAGAGTACGTTCAGATAAGACGGATACACATTCAGGTTCTTAACCAGCGTGCCTGCATTATAACCATAGCTTTCTGCTGAACCAAAGCCATAAGTGATGGCAGTAAAGGCTGAATCACTGGTTACAATGCTCTGACCATTGGAAGCCGCCCATCTCTTAACTACCACAGTATAACCGTTCAGGCCCTGGTGTGGATAGGTATAATCAAATGTATTGCTAGCATCCACCATTAGTGTGCTGAGGCCTGCAGTTGGAATGATCAGTGTAAGGTACTGCGTGGTGATATTATATTCCGTATTCCTGTAAAGGGCCACGCTCTTAATACCCTGTTCAATCGGACTCAGATAGATCATCTCCGGATCGCGTACACCTGCATTTTGTGTACAACCGCTGGCTGAAGACTGCGATGGTACAAACTGGGCTACCATGATTGGTTTATCAGCTAAAATATAATCTGAACTATCGCTGTTGAACTGATAATACAGGTTGTCGATAAGGTTAGAAAGCACTACACCGTTCCTTGTAACAACGGTAGTTGGATCTTTCACCACCACTTTAAAGATATTGGTATGCAAACGGTCGGCGCCCAGTGAACTGGATGTTACGGCGGTTAGATACCTTCTGCCCCATGCTTTATAAGGGAAATTCTGTTGTATGATGTTATCACCACTGCCGGTTGGGTTGGCATTGTCGCAACCGATATTGGTACGGCTGCTACCGGAGAATACGGCAATCGGATAACATTTTCCACTTGCATTGGCAATAGATTTCACTTTAGTACCGGTAAGGTCATAACCATCGCTTCCGCTGATGATGGCGCCCAGTACCTGGTACACTTCACCCTTCCTTAACTGAATGGTGAATGGTACACCTGCCGGCCTGCCGTTAAGGGTTGGCTTGGAAGGAATGATCTCTACAACTGTACTATCGTATGCTGCAACCACATTCACCCACGAATAGGTATTGGATGCATAATTCTGTTTTGATGTGAGTGCATAATATTCATATCCATAGGTACCCACAGGCAATAGCATGGTTGCACCCGAATTGGTATTACCATAGATATGCGCATAGGCAGTGATGGGTGCATTACTCTCGATGCTGATACCGCGGGTTGATAAACCTTCATCGGTAAGCCTTGCATCAAATGCGCCGAACTTAGGAATGAAATCACTGGAGATCACTGAATTCGCAGGCACGTTGTAGGTCTTGGCCCAGCTGGTTCCATTGATCCTTACAGTAACCGTAGCAGGCGTTACACCGGCTCCCAGATAAAGCACCATTTCCTGTGCGTTACCTGATCCGAAATCCTGGTGGTGTCCATAACCAACCCAGAACTTCTTACCCATATTTGATGAATCGGATGGATCAACCACTATCGGTGGTCTTGGTAAGGCCTGGCCATCTGTTAATCCTGTGTATTTATCCATTACCTGCAAATCAGCTTCGTTAATGGTATTGGCTAATGAATCTATCACGCTTGTGGTAGAAATGGTCCAGGTAGTTCCCGACTGTGTGCGTCCCATCTTGATCATGGATTCATTTGGAATCAGTCCTCTCCATGGATCCAGATAGTATTGTTGTACCGTATGACCGGTTGGATCAGTTCCTGTGATATCGAAGTCGGTATAGAAATACATATGTTGCTGCGCTGATGTGAGGCCAACAGGTGATATTCCGGTATACCTTCTGCCTTCAATGCTGGCAGGCGCGTTGGCACCCCAGGTTACCTTGGTTACCGTATCGGTTCCCAGCATAAAGGTTTGTGTAATACCTGGAGCAGGAGTGGCCGGTGTTACCGTTAGCAATACCGGTATTGAAGTAGGCAGGAATTCATAAGCACCAAGATCAGGCACACCTGCAACCAGGGTTGTAGGTCTTGCGTCGCCATTGATATCCCTGTCATTATTTTCTACCTGAACACCACGGCCATGGATAGCCCATACATCAGGACTGGCCAGGTCGGGTTGCAACGCTGTACCGGTAAACGCCGGACGGTATACTATTGAATTAAAATCCTGATAAGAAGTATCTCTCCACTGCTGCAGGGTAGCATACAGGTTTGCAGTACCCCACTGGATGAGTGTTGGGCCGGCAGTGTAATACAAATTATAATCGATGTTGATGAACCGGGGGTTTACAATGTTGGCCGCACGTCCATCTGTCATATGGGTGAAAATGTTGTTCATGATCTGTGAGAACCCATTTGATCCTGAACTCTGGCTGATATAGGCCGCGATATTATTGGTGGCGGATGTTGAAGCATTCTGAACGGAATTATTCAGTATTTCCATTCCTCCAATTCCGGTTACATACATACCATACGAAGTAGCGCCACTGGTATTTACAGAAAGTACATTATTCAGAATTCTTCCACGTGTAGTGGAAGTAAGGTACATTCCATACTGGTTACCCGTATTGGTTCCGGAAGCCATCACTTTATTACCAATTACCTGTCCGGGTTCTTCAGCAGAAGCCTGACAACCGGTAAGGTAAATACCATATACTGTAGTACCTGCATCGGCAATGTTCACCGTATTACCATTCACCCTGTAGGCTGAATCGCAATTGGTAGCATAAAGACCGTATGAGGTTGCATTGATCACACCGGAGCGGGAAATAGTATTTCCGGAAATGGAAGCATAGTTCAGAGCACTCGCATAGATTCCATAGTAGTATGTACCGCTGATGGTGTTACTATCTATTACGAATCCATTTGAGATCCTGGTTGTACCTGTTAAATAAATTCCGGACATACCGTTTGTAATGGTATTGTTCTTTACTACGATATTGCTACCGGTAAGAGAAGTACCATATACTGCAGCATAAGCCGTTGATGTGCTTGAACTGGAAGGCACATTGATGATATTATTCAGAAGGCTGTCGTTTGATGCATTGTTTGCAATTTCAACTGCCCTTGTATTATCAGCATTCAATGCTGTTATGGTGATGTTCTTAAATGTAGTGTATAGCGCGCTATCCAGCTTCAACACGTAATTGGCTGCAGACGATGTGGCATCATAGCTAAGTATAACCGATGCAGGATCACCATTCTGACTCATAAAAGTGATGGTGCTGGTAGCTGAAACTCCGGGAACATCTGTAATGCGCACCTGCTCGTTATAAGTTCCCGGTACTATATGAAACCTTACAGATCCGGTAATTCCACATTCCAGCGCAGTAACTGCCGAAGCAAAAGACTGGAAATTGGTGGGGCTTACAGGAGATCCCGGATCAATGGTATAGTCGCCCGCAATCATTGCCGGATTCAATACAACCTGGAATGGCATTGAGTATTCAGCTACAGGTCCGCAGACCACAGCTGCCCTGAACCATATATTGGTGTAGGAGCTGAGTGTATAATTATGTTCCGGCGCATACAGTGTATCTGTAATATCTGTCCATGGTCCGGCACCTGAACTGCTTGTCTGCCATACATATTTCTGGAAGCCGCCGGTGCTGTTACCTGAAAGGTTGAGCAATACGGTTGTACCAAGACAAATACCGGATCCCGGAGTAACCACCGTTGTTCCCGGTGTTGGCGGTGCAACGCATGGTGTTACTGCAAACTCCCAGGCACCTGGGTCCGGAGTGGCTCCGCTTCTCGGATTGCCAAGGATATCTGTTGTTACTCCAACCGGTTCACCAATATTATCTATCAGCGCCTGGAATGGAATGAATTGAGGACCAACCGGAACAAGGAATAAAGGATCTACACTCTGTGAGTTGGCGTCATCACTGGTGGAAGTCTGCCAGTCGGCAAGTGTAACCCGGTTTCCACTGTGGTATCCTACAAAATTATCTGATGAAGGCGTACCATTCACATAAAAATTATTCCTGTCTGAAGCAATAGTAGCAGAATTGGCAGCAGTACCAAAATAAATGGCATGCTTATCATCCGAACCTCCCCTTGTAATGGAGATCAGGTTGTTTTTGAATTCTATTCCCTCAGCTGTTGTTATCTGGTAAAAACCACGGGTAATGGCACTTGTACCGGTTAAACTGCTTTCATCAAGAATTACTGAGTTGTGATAATAATGAACGTAAGATGAACTTGAATTGTAAAGCGCATAGATAGTACCCGGGCCATTGAATTCATAGATGGCATTGTTCACCACCCGGTTTTCCTGTCCGGCCACACCATCGGCAGAGGTAAAATAGATACCATACATGGACGATGTACTGGTAAGGTCGTTTTGCTTGGGCTGGAACAACCTGTTTTTAGAGATCACCGCACTTGTGGTGGGGTCGTTTACATAAATACCATAGAATGTTGAAGTATTTGTACGGTTAGGACGGCTGATGGAATTGCCTTCTATGAATGTTCCATTGGTATAGGAAACATACATTCCGTATGAATAAAACTCTTTTATATTATTACCAATGAATCTGTTGTTGTTGATGATGTCTGCAGATCCGCCTATTACGGTCACACCATAATATCCACCCACAATTGTATTTCTTTCAAACAGGTTTCCATCGCTGCGGCTTCCTGCTCCTGTTCCGGTGGCTGATGTTGCAGATGCACTGATTGCAACACCTGCATAGCTGGTGGAAGACGATGTAGAATCTGTGATGATCAGGTTGCGGCTGAAAGTATTGCTGTCGGCATTATTGATAAGGTGTACCCCAAAACCATAATTACCAGTACCGGTTGCATCAATTATTAAACTATCAAATGTTACATAATCGGTGCTATTCAGTTTTATCACCGCTCTTTCAGATGTTTCTGTTGAACTGAATTGAATGGTATTTCCATTTCCATTGAAGGTAATGGTATTGGTAGATGAAGTACCAGGAATGGAATCCAGTATCAGTTGCTCAAGATATGGACCTGAATTAGGCTCAACATCAAATACAACAGGTCCTGAAATTCCACAAGCCATGGCTGCTTTTGCGGCATTAAAACTTATGAAGTTAGTTGGACTGGCCGGTGAAGTGGCATCGATGGTATAGGTTCCGCCAGGTAATGCCGGTGTTACCTCAAGCAGCACCGGTGTAGAGTACTGGGTATTGCCACCGCAGGTTACAGCAAGACGGTAATAAAGCGATTCTGTTGCAGTTACTGTAAATGAAGGATTGGTAAGTACACCACTGATCGGCGCATAAGGGCCACCGATTACCGATGAAGCCTGCCACTGGTAGGTTTGTCCCAAACCGGTGGAATTACCTGTTACACTTAAAGCAACCATTGAGTTCTCACACACAGGAGTATTGCTCACCATTGCCGTACCAGGCGTTGGGGGAACAACACATCCTACGGGAGCAAACTCATATGCTCCCATATCAGGTGTGGCCGGGTCTCTCGGCATGCCCAGAATGTCAATAGGAACTTCCGGCATGGGTGATCCCAGATTATTGATGGTTGAATTGGTTGGTTTCAGATTTCCCGCAGCCAGGTCTTCGTAAACGGGATCGTTGGATACGGAATGCATATCCTGCCCTGAAGCAGTTTGCCAGTTGGCCAGCAAGATATGGTCTCCTCCGAGGTATCCCACAAAATTATTTCCACCAATAGCCGACAGATACAGGTCGTTGGTATCAGAAATGATATCGCTTGTTGCGTTATTGAAATACAAGGCATATTTATCTGCAGGACCACCACGGCTGATGTGAACGATATTATTCTTGAATTCGATGCCCGATGCAGCGGTTGTCTGGTAAAATCCCCTCACCAGGTCTGAAGCATCTGTTGCCGTTCCATCTATTAAAATGGTATTGTGAAAATACCAGACGTTATCTGAACCCGAATTATAGAAGCCGTTTATATCTGCGCCTCCGTTGATATTATATATTTTGTTGTTGCTGACAACGTTTTCAAAATCAAAAAGCGCGTCAGAGCTGGTGAAATAAATTCCATTAAAGGTTGAAGTGCTGGACGTATTGCCTCCAAACGGATTGGTAATGGTGTTACGGGTAATATTGAGCCTTGCACTCAGGTTGGTTACATAAATTCCATAGAACGTGCTTACCGTGGCTCTTGCAGGTCTTGAGATCAGGTTGCTGTCGATGCGTGTATCGAACGAACCATATACATAGATTCCATAGATATAAAAATCAAGCACATTGTTGTTCAAAATTTTATTACGCTGGTTGGCAAGCGTTGATGAACCAACCAGGGTGATACCATAATATCCTCCGGTGATGGTATTATTTGCAAACGTATTATCGTCACTTTGCGTGTCGCCGGTGCCTGTGGCAGAAGTAGGCGAATTGCTTACAGCAATACCTGCATAATTTGTGGAGGTGGAACTGGTATTGATATTAATAGTACAATTACTGATGGTATTGAAATCCGCATTGTTGATCAGGTGGAATCCAAAACCATATTCTGTGGTGGTGGTACCTGTGGCAGTTACCACCAGGTTATCAAAGGTTACATAATCTGCACCATTCAGTTTGATCACTGCACGTTCCCCGGAGGTAGTGGACAGGTAAGAAATTGTATTACCGTTACCATTGAAGGTAATGGTATTGGCAGCTGATGCACCCGGAACCTCATCCATGATCAGTTGTTCATTATAAGGACCACTGCCTGCCAGTACATTAAATATAACGGGACCATTAATGCCGCACCTGATAAAGTTGTAAGCATCGTTGAAGGTGGCGAAATTTCCACCTGCTCCAATAGTATAGGTACCCGATACAGGTGCTGTGGTTACCACCTGCACACTTGATGAAGGCTGGCTATTGCCACTACAGGTAACCAGTGCACGGTAATAGGTAGTGCCAGGCTGGGTAGTACTATATGAAGGAGAAACAGCTCCGGTAATATCGGTCCATGTGGTATTGTCGGGAGAGGATTGCCATTGGTAGGTTTGTCCTGAGCCGGAGGAATTACCTGTAAGAGAGAGTGTAAATGACTCTCCGGTACAGATCACCAGTTTAGAACTTACTGCCGTTCCTGGAGTTGGAGGTGTAACGCAGGGCGAACTGGTAAAAGTAAACTGAATAAAAGGACGCCTGTCTTCAATATCACTGATGCTATTGGATGTAGAAGATAAGGTGCCTATATCGGAGGCGTCGAAAGAGCCTACTCCATATATACTATTATTTACAGTTGACCACATCCAGTCAAAGGCTGCGGTTGTTGCAGATCCGGTAACAGCACTCACATCCCATTCGGTGCTCACTTCCAGGGATCCGCCTGTATAGGTAAATGGAGTAGCAAATGTAAAAGTTATATAATTGGGCGACTGGGTTGCAGGTATGGTCTGCGCAAGATTTTCATAGACCATGGTGGCACCGCTATTCAGGTTGGCCCAGGTTTCTGTTGCCGCGCTGAACTCAGTTGCAGCCGAATTTTTCATGAAGATCCTGAAAGTGGCAGGTCCGTTGGTGGTTGCATTATTGTTCTTTACCCAGCCCACGGAATAGATCAGGGAACCCGGTACTATACCTGCAGTAGCCAGTTCCGCCTGTGTATATAAATAGGCATAGTGGCTGAAGTCGTAGGAACTACTTGCACTGGATCTGTAGATTGGACCGGCATTATAGGCCGGCGTACCCGCAGTACCTGTGTTGATGACCACAGTGGTTTGCGTCCATCCCATCTGGAATGCGGACAGCAGCATGAAGATCAAAGTAAAACGTACGGTAAACGTAGATGAGTAAAACTTGCTCATATGCAGATAATTTGAACTGATAACCAATTAACTATTTGTAATTAAAATATTTTCCTTTTATCAATAAAGAACCATTCCGGATGAATTACATCCAGACTTTAGAAAAGCAAGACATTTAATCTGAGCATATTGGGCCCGGAGCCGGGACCTGAAGGCAAAGAATTGCTAAGTTTCATAAGCAATAACAAGCCTGGTTTTAAAAGGAGATGGTTATTACACAATTACAGATAAATACCTGAGCATCTGTAAAATGTTACTTTGAATGAATGCCTTGCAATGTTAACAAAAAACCATTAAAAAAATCACATTTCATTTTTTTGCACATGTTTCGCTTTTCAATGGTGAAACATTATCCGGTTACGGATTTTAATTGACGAATCAGAAATACAGATTGAAGTTTAGCGTAAAAGAGAAAAGAAGTTGAGGAAGTGAAGATATTCAGACCAGGTATTTTTCTATATTTGCCCCCCGGTTGGAAAAGGCAGGGCAAAAGCCCAAAACCCTTCTGATCAAAAATTGCCCAGGTGGCGAAATTGGTAGACGCACCGTCTTCAGGTGGCGGCGCCGCGAGGTGTGCTGGTTCGAATCCAGTCCTGGGCACAAAGCATCCCGACGATAGCGTCGGGGTTTTTGTTTTATACGGCGAAATTGGAATTCCGAAAGGAGTTTTAGCGGAGAAGACGGGAAGACGGTAAGACGGTAAGAAAAAAACCTTCCCGTCTTACCGTCTTCTCCGCTCGCCTTTCTCTCTTATCATCTTTTCCCAACCACAAAAACTTGCACAAAAATCACTATAAGAAAGCGGTTTGTTAAAGAAACTCCCCCACGCTTCCCTTAACAGTTAACGGC
>CBIHLW010000004.1:0-21748 GCA_966210755.1 uncultured bacterium | reverse complement strand
TTTGAATTGTTCGGTGGATACCTCTTTAGACACTTTATTCAAACAGTTATCACAAATGCCGCAGGCCCTGGCCTCCTCATCACCAAAATAATTATTGATAAATAAACTCCGGCATTCAATTGTTTTTGAATAGGCTATCATTTTTTGAACCCGTTCAATGAATATTTTTTTCCTTTTGTTGTATGGTTCTGTTTTGAATGTTAATTCCCCGGCAGGTACGCGGTGTTTTTGAAACAGGATCCTTGGCTGTTCCGAGAGGGGGGTATAGCTTATGATCCCCGATAAAGAGATCCTCATCAAATCTTTCCTGATCTCCTCTTCTTTTTTTCCCAACAACCTTGCCAGGAGGTTTTCGGAAATGAAAGACGGAAAATCAAAAATTCCTCCATACGATCTTAAAAGAGTGATCAATAATAATTCGTATTGGGGAAAGTTCTTTATAAATTCATTCAGATCCTGTTTGGTAGAATTGAAAACAAGCGTTGACGGAGAATAATTTTTTTCGTTGAATACGAACCAGCCGTCCTGTTCAAGTGCTTTTAATGTATAAAGTGTTTCGCGGGCTTTTAATTTGAAATTGCGTATGAAAATGTTGAACTGAAAATCAAAGCTGGTATATTCTCCGGTGTAAGAAGGTATCTGTAAAAAATTAACCAATGCATTGTACACTTCACGGATCTTATCAAGGGAAGGAAACCTGGTAACATGAAGCTGGTCGAGTTCTTTTATATCTTTTTCATCATACAATAAAACGGTGTACGATTTTTTTCCGTCACGTCCCGCCCGCCCTGCTTCCTGGTAGTAATTTTCAAGACAGTCGGGAATATCCGCATGGATCACCAGTCTAACATCGGGTTTGTCTATTCCCATTCCAAAGGCATTTGTGCAGGCCATCACGCGCACCTTGTTTTCAATCCAGTCTTTTTGCCGCTGGTTTCTTTCCTCCTGTTTGAGACCTGCATGGTAGTTACTTGCGGGGATGCCATGCATTTGCAACAGTTCCATGATCTCGCCCGTACGCTTCCGGCTTTTACAATAAACGATCGCCGTACCCGGAACCTTTTGAATGATCTCCACCAGCCGGGTCATTTTGGAATCTGTCTGGAAAACACTGTAGGATAAATTTTTCCTCTCGAATGACTGTCTGAAAATATTTTCGGTTTTAAACTCGAGTTTTTTACAAATGTCCTTTTGAACATCAACAGTAGCAGATGCGGTTAAAGCAAGAACCGGTACGCGCGGCAATTCTTTTCTTAGTGAAGCGATCCGTAAATAGGAAGGCCTGAAATCATAACCCCATTGTGATATGCAATGCGATTCATCTACAGCAATGAGATTAACCTTTATTCCCGGCAGGTATTCTTTGAACAGGGAGGTTTCCAGGCGTTCTGGTGATACATAAAGAAATTTGAAGTAATCCTGAGTGGCATTTTTCAGTGTCAGGATCACATCCGGTTTTTTCATACCTGAATGGATCAATAGCGCAGGTATATCGCGCTTCTTCAGGTTTTCCACCTGGTCTTTCATTAATGCGATCAAAGGTGAAATCACAATACAAATACCTTCACTGGCAAGGGCCGGCACCTGGAAACAAATTGATTTTCCACCACCCGTTGGTAAAATGGCAAGGGTATCCTTTCCAGCCATTACCGATTCAATAATATCTTTTTGTAAAGGCCTGAATTCATCAAAACCCCAGTATTGTTTCAATATGTTATCCGGGTTGGACATAAAATTATTTTGGGTAGAATACCGGGAGGCATTCAAATATCAATAAAATATCGAACACGGAACAAGGAATGGTAATTTGTGAATTGAGGGACCCGGCGGTTTATTTGAACTTTTTGGGTGCTTTGGTACAATGGAATATCGAGCAGGGAACAAGAATTGCTTTTAAGTAAGATGGTCCATGTTTCCGTGGCGCTATTCATTTATCAATTTGTAACAGCCAGATGATATTGCCAAAGTTTTTTCAACTTGTTTTTGTGTTGTAAAACCCACCTCAATAAGAATTTCAATGGCAGCATCTATAATAACCAGGGCATTTTTTGCCTTCCTGAAATATTTTTTCCTTTTTTTTGATTTGAGAAATGCACCCTGGGCAATGTTGAGGTGAAAACTCAGGGCTGCTGCCCGTATATACTTTGCAAAATTTGTTTTTTCTTCTGCAGAGAGGTTGTGGGTTAATTCATAACAGGCTAACACCAGCTTTTTTGAATGCTCATATATTTCAAGATTTTTTAAAGACCTGACCATAATTGATTAATGCTTTCACGGCATTGGAAGTGCATGGATCAAAGCTGTACGAATTAAGTTCATTTTCCCTTACCGCTTTTCATTATTGATGAGGCTAAAGGAATTGTGTTTGATAATAGATTATGATCACCTGTTTTTTTAACTGTTAAACCTGGCGTTTCACTAAGTTCAGTCTACTTTTTTCACAAACAACCGTACGGAATTCAAACCCAGCACCACATCACTGAGGCCCATTAATAAAGCTCCATAGGTTGGACCATATACACCAAGTAATCCAACAGCAGCAACAGGAATGGCAATAATATTATAAGCAAATGCCCAGAAAAGATTTTGTTTAATGGTAATATAGGTATGGCGTCCAAGGCCAAGGGCCATTGGTAGTTTTTTTAACCCGCTGTTCATCAAAACAACCTGTGCACTTTGCATGGCCAGTTCCGAAGCTTCACTCATTGAAATTCCGATGGTAGCTTTTGCCAGGGCAGGCGCATCATTGATGCCATCGCCGATCATAACGGTTGGGTGCTCTCTGGTGAGCGCTTCTATTTTTTGAAGTTTTTGTTCCGGCGTCTGTTCTGCTATCACCGTTTCGATTCCTAATTGATCGGCAAGTTTTTTTGTTTTCTGGTATCGGTCACCACTCAATAAAATGGTTTTAATATTCTTCGATCTGAGATACTGAATTACCGGTGCGGCTTCCTCTCTTATTTCATCACCAAGGTCAATCCAGCCGATTAATGCACGATTCTTTGTAACATAGATATTATGCCCGTCATCTTCGGTAAGGCCTTCAGCTAATTGATAAGAACCAAGTGAATAAACATTGCCCTGCATATCCGTTGCCATCATGCCTTTTCCTTTTATCTCTTCAATATTTTTCCAGCGGATAGGATTATTGATCTTCCACTCGTTGGCAATACTTTTAGCCAGGGGATGGTTGGAATATTTTTCAAGGGAATAAACAATTTGCCTGAACTCGCCCTCATTTATGCCCGAATGCGCATAATTGGATATTTTAAATTTACCGGTGGTCAGTGTACCTGTTTTATCAAATACAACCTGTTTTATATCCCTGAATAGTTCAAGGCTTTTAGCATTTCTGAATAAGATCCCATTCCTGGCACCGCGTCCAAGGCCAACTGCAATAGCGGCAGGCGTGGCAAGCCCCATGGCGCAGGGACAGGCGATCACTAAAACAGCAATGCTTCGGAGCAGGGATGGAGCAAATTCACCCAGAATGATCCAGTTGATGATCAGGGTAAGCGCGGCAATGCCCAATACTGCCGGAACAAAAATGGCACTGATACGGTCGGCCAGCTGTTGAACAGGTGGTTTTTCACCCTGGGCTTTTTTTACCATATTCAGGATGCTGGATAAAACAGTATCATTTCCAACGGCGGTTACCTGTGCTTTCAGGCTTCCGTCTTCTACTATACTGCCCCCGATCACATGATCTTTGGCTGATTTGTGAACCGGAATACTTTCTCCTGTTAACAGGGCCTCGTTCACATTGGCCTCACCCCACAAAACTTTACAATCCGCAGGCACCTGTTCTCCCGTCCTTATCAATACCAGGTCGCCGGTTTTCAATTGTGTATTTTCAATTTGAAAAACCTGTTCCTGGTGCTGGTCATCAAAAGCGATCATATTTGCCATCACTTTCTGTGATTTTACCAGGGCTTTTAATGAGCGTTGCGTAGACTGAACAGATGCATGTTCGAGGTATTCGCCAAAAAATACCAGGGTTATGATGGTAGCGGATGTTTCAAAAAACAAATAACTCTCACCCATGGCCATCAGGGCAAGGCTGTAAAAAAAAGCGGATGCTGCTCCAATGGTGATGAGCACATTCATGTTAGGGATGCCGTTACGCAGGCTTTTGAATGCAGACCTGGCGAAATAATTCATGCCAACAATAAAAACAGGAAGGCATAAAGCCAGTTGCACCCAGCCATTCATCAGCCAGTGAATATGCAATCCGGGGATCATATGTAGCATCAGCACCAGGGTAAAAGGAAAGCAAAACCAGAAACGTTGAATATGAGTGTGGAGAAAAGCCTTTTTATTCTTTTGAACCTTGTCTGATTCTACTTTATAACCCAGGGATGTTACGCCTTCAGCAAGTTTTTCTGTGGCTGAGGGTTCACCTATCTCAAATGCAACATTACCATCTATCGGGTTTACAGAAACGTTGCTTGCTCCCTGTTTCTGCAGGTATTTATTGATCGTAAGTGCACAATTGGCACAATGCATTCCATCTACCTTCCATTGTATTTTTTCCATTCTATGGTTTTTCTGGTTACAAAGTTATCTATCCGTAACCGCACAGATGGATGTTGTAACATTTATCTTTTCAACGAGGTTGCAAAGGGATGTTAAAGTTATCAGCGGAATATTATTGGTTAGGTTTGTGGCAAAACCGTTAACTGTATATCATAAGCAAACAACGGGTGCACCCGTCAACTAACCCTCCCCCTTAATTTTGCACCATGAAATTCAATGTCACCATCGATAGATTAGATTCCTTTGCAAAGGAATTCTGGGATTATGTAAAGGATGCAAAGGTTTTTGCCTTCCATGGTGAGATGGGAGCTGGAAAAACCACGGTGATCAGTGTACTTGCCCGTTTCAGGGGAACCCTGGATATTACTTCGAGTCCCACTTTTTCTATTATAAATGAATATTCATTTTTGGAGCAGGGTGAAGAAAAAAGTTTTTACCATATAGACCTGTACCGCTTAAATGGCGATCAGGAAGTGATGCAGGCAGGGGTGGAGGATTGCATTTATAGCGGTGAGATCTGCATGGTTGAATGGCCTGAAAAATCCCCGGCGCTTTTTGAAAGCGATGCAATTCACGTGTATATAGAAACGATCTCAGAGTCGGAAAGAAGTATCCTGGTGAAATTGCCTTTGATGCTTTAAGTTAGTTTCAAATAACAATCGTAATTTGTATCCTCATTTATTTTGACCCTTATGGCCCAGCAAAAACCTTTTGTCAGCACCTCGTTTAGTTATGAAACTTTAGAAGAAACGCTTGACATTAAGCCCAAAGGTGCACAGTTGCAAATCGGGATCCCTAAGGAGATAGCTTTTCAGGAAAACCGTATTGCGTTAACGCCCGATGCTGTAAGTGTGCTGATCAGCAATGGCCACGAAGTAACCATTGAACATAATGCAGGTGAAGCGGCGCATTTTGCCGACAAGGATTATAGTGAAGCCGGTGCAAGGATTGTATATAACAGGGAAGAAGTTTACAAGGCTCCCATTCTGGTAAAAAGTGCGCCAGTTGTGGAGGAAGAACTGGTTTTACTCCAGCATAACCAGATGATTGTTTCGCCCATTCATTTAAGTGTGCTCAAAGCGGAGCTGCTACAGAAAATGATGGACAAAAGGATCACAGCCATTTCATTTGAAAATCTTAAGGACGACAGTGGAACTTATCCCATTGTAAGAAGCATGAGTGAGATAGCTGGCAGCGCTGTTATGCTGATAGCTGCACAATATTTAAGTTCTGCCAATCATGGTAAGGGTGTTTTGCTGGGTGGCATTTCCGGTATTGCACCAACTAAAGTGATCATTATCGGGGCGGGGATTGTAGGAGAATATGCCGCGCGTGCAGCCCTTGCACTGGGCGCATCGGTAAAGGTTTTTGATAACAGCGTGTACAGGCTTAAAAGGTTGCAGAATAATATTGGCCATCGTCTATGGACCTCAGTGATAGAGCCGAGGATGCTGGCCAAACAGCTCAAGACCTGCGAAGTGGCTGTGGGCGCATTGGGTTCTGAAAGCGGCAGAACACCCATTGTTGTTTCTGAAGAAATGGTTAGCAGTATGCGAACCGGCAGTGTGGTGATTGATGTGAGTATTGACCGTGGCGGTTGTTTCGAAACCTCAGAGATCACCACGCATGAAAGTCCAATTTATTTAAAATATGGAGTGATCCATTATTGTGTTCCCAATATTCCTTCAGGTTTTGCAAGAACCGCCTCGCAGGCTATCAGCAATGTACTGATGCCTTTATTGCTTGAAGCAGGCGATGATGGCGGATTTGAAAGAATGGTATGGCACCAGATACATTTGAGAAGTGGCATCTATATGTTCAAAGGAGCGCTCACCAATTTTTATCTGAGCGAAAGGTTCGGATTAAAATATACCGACCTCAATTTATTGATCGCCAGCCAGAGATAAAAAGGAAGCGCGGGAAAGAGAGCGTGGAAAGAGGCTTAAGCCGTTTTCACCGGAGGTTTAAAATCGTGTATGGAAATGATCTCCTTACAAAACCGGTATTCAACTTCATCATTTGAACATACAAGAACCAGCCGTTCCTTACAATGATCCTCAATCAGGCTGTGATATAATTCAATTCCTTTCAGGTCAAGATTGCTGCAGGGTTCATCGAGTAAAATAATACCTGCGTCGGAAAATATGGCCTGGGCAAGCTTCACTCTTTGTTTCATTCCTGAGGAAAAATAACGGATCTGTTTATTTGCTGAGGCTTCAAGTGCAACTGCTCTAATTATGTTATTGATGTCAAATCCTTTGATAAAAGATTTGAAGCTGGAATGAAATCCAAGAAATTCAACCAGTGTCATTTCCTCAATTACATCAAGGTATGGTGAACAGAATGAGATATGACGGTAAGCAGCTTCATTATTTATCAACCCTTCCTGATTGGAATATTCTATTGAACCTTCATTTATTTCAAGCATACCGGCCACGCATTGCAGCAAGGTGGATTTGCCGGAACCATTGGCGCCGGTAATGGCATATGCTGTTCCTGCATTAAAGCTTAGATCTGCATTCCGGAAAATCCACTCGCGGCTGAATCTCTTCCCGGCGCCGCTAAGCCTGATCTTCATCCGTATCATTTTTGGAAAAACGTCTGATCACACCAATCTTGGAAGCCTGAATAAATTGAAGGATCTCGGTTTTGATATCGCTGTCCGGTATTTTTTCTTTTACAAGGTTGATACCAGATTTGGTACTGTGGTTGCCAACAAAAAGCATATGGTAGATCTGTGAAATAGTTTCGATCTGGTGATGGGGGAAGTTCCGGCGGTGCAATCCAACAACATTTATTCCCATATAACTAATGGGTTCCCGTGCTGCTTTTACAAATGGAGGAACATCTTTTCTGATCGCGCTTTGGCCGCCTACATAGGCATGCTTGCCAATTCTTGTAAACTGCTGAACACCACAAAGTCCGCCAATGATGGCATAATCTCCTACTTCAACATGTCCTGCCAGTTGAACTCCATTGGCCAGGATCACATGATCACCTACTATGCAATCATGTGCCACATGGGAATAAGCCATCAGCAGGCAATGATTACCAATAACGGTTTTCCATTTATCTTTTGTTCCCCTGTTTACCGTAACGCATTCTCTTATTGTGGTATAGTCGCCAATTTCAACCAGGGTTTCTTCGCCTACATATTTAAGGTCCTGGGGAATAGCACCAATAACACTACCGGGGTAAATAAAACAGGATTTTCCTATTCTGCTGTAAGCCATGATCACTGCATTGGACATAATGTGGGTGTCATCTCCAATTACCACGTTGTCATTGATCACAGCAAAAGGTTCAACAATTACGTTTGCGCCAAGCCTAGCATTAGGATGAATAGATGCCAGCGGTGAGATCATGATTTTACTTTAGGTTTCTTTACAATTTGAGCTACTAAATCGGCTTCGGCTACAATTTTGTCGCCTACAAAAATAGTTCCTTTCATTTCACAAATGCCGCGCCTTACCGGATTCATTAACTCCATTTTGAGTATCAGTGTATCTCCCGGAACAACTTTATTTTTGAATTTACAATTATCGATCTTTAAAAAATAGGTATCATAATCATGGTCAGGATCTGCCGGTATTGTCAGAATGCCACCACATTGGGCAAGGGCTTCCACCTGAAGCACGCCGGGCATAACGCAATTACCGGGAAAATGTCCCTGGAAGAACGGTTCATTATAGGTTACATTTTTTACGGCGATGATCTGCTTCTCGGAGATCTCAATGATCTTATCGATCAACAGGAAGGGATACCGGTGGGGAAGCTTTTTTTCGATAGCATGGATATCAAAAACAGGCGGTTTGTTGGGATCGTACCGGGGTATCTGTTGTTTGTTTTTTTGTTTTTTCAAATGTTCCTTGATCTTTCTTGCAAAAGCCACATTGCTTGAATGTCCGGGCCTGTTGGCTATGATGTGTGCTTTGAATGGAATGCCAACCAGGGCAAGGTCACCAACTACATCCAGCAGTTTATGTCTGGCGGGTTCATTCGGAAAACGGAGATCCAGGTTATTAAGGATGCCGCCTTCATTTACTTTTACATTTTCTTTTTTGAAAACCTTGGCTATACGTTTTACCTGTTCTTCGCTTACTTCTTTATCAACCACCACTATGGCATTATTGATATCGCCACCTTTAATAAGGTTATGGTCGATAAGGTATTCCAGTTCATGAAAAAAACAAAAGGTTCTGCAGGGGGCGATCTGCTTGTTGAAATACGAGAGATCTTTGAGGTCTGCATGTTGGGTTCCCAATACAGGGGAATTAAAATCTATCAGGGTATTTATCCTGTATTCCTGTGAAGGAAGGGCAACCATCTCAACCTTTTTTTCTTCGTCAACAAAGCTGATATTGTGCTCCAGGGTGTAATATATTTTTGGAGCATCCTGCTTTTGCACGCCTGCTTTCTGAATGATTTCAATAAAAGGTTCAGAACTGCCGTCCAGTATGGGAACTTCTTCAGCATTGATCTCGATCAGGGCATTGTCAATCAGGTTGCCCACAAGTGCGGCCATCAGGTGTTCAATAGTTCCGATCCTTGCTCCATTGGCCTCTATTGTAGTGCTCCTGGTGGTCTCCACCACGTTATCAACATCCGCTTTAACCGTTGGTTTCCCTTCAAGGTCTATCCTTTTAAATACAATACCTGTATTAGGTTCGGCAGGTTTTAACTTTATGTCAACAGTCTGCCCGGTGTGAATACCAACGCCGCTAATACTGATCTCGGATGCCAGGGTGTGCTGAAAATCAGAGCAATTTTTATTCAACTGCATTTGGCGAAAGTAATAAATATGACGAAAGTGTGAATGCTGTTGCCTGTTTAGCGCTTATTTTTGCAGCTAATGCGGCATTTAGTCATTTCTTGCGATTTTCAACCAGAGCAGGTAGGTATCCAAACCGAGCTGCTTCATGAAGCAACGAGCCAGATTCCCGGTTCGGTGTCGTATGCCATTAAAAGGTTTGCCCGACCTCCCAACTGGATGGCCGAAGACGTAGGGATGATCCATTATCATTATTTTCCGCAGGATACTGCTTCCAATAAACTGGAATTAAAATTCTGTTCTATCGGTAATATGTATTGCCGCAGAGATCAAAAAGAATGCGACCAGTGCCGTTCCAATGCTTCGCATAACTGCGCCTCAAAGGTGGAAAGTGTGGATTTTATCAGTTTCAGCTTTTCATCAATGCTGCTTGGACAGTTTGTAAAGGAAAGGATCAGCTCCAATTCGTTATGTGATGAAGTACTTTCATTTAGTCATGAGCAGTCCTTTTCCAGAACCCTTAGCATTTGCAGCAGAACGAGAATGGTGCTTGAAGGACTTTTAAATCATAATTATTCAGGTAATCTTGAAAATATTTTCATAAATGCACAAACCCAGATGCTTTTATTATATAGCCTGGATTGCATGGATGAAAAACAGATAGATGTAATTACGTGTAAGTTCCTGTCCAATGAACCTGACCGCGAAAAAGTGACCAGAGCGCGGGAAGTTTTATTGCAACATATTGGTGAGCCTATTACCATAAAGGAATTAAGCAGGAAGGTAGCTATGAATGAGTGTTACCTTAAGAAGGGGTTTAAAGAAATGTTTGGAACAACCATTTTTGATTTTTATCAAACCCAGAGAATGGAACATGCCAAATACCTTCTTTATGAAAAAGGCATGACAGTAACTGAAGTTTCCGTTATGCTGGGCTATTCATCCATTTCTCATTTTTCTACTGCATTTAAAAAACACACAGGTTTGAAACCCTGCGAGCTCTTATTACGTTAATTTTTTCAAACAGAATTCTTTGAATAATAAAATATGTCTTGCAGCAAATGTCCTGACCTTTCCTTCGCCAGGATGTGTTGCTGACCTGAATTTTTACTTTGACTTTTGAATTTTTCCATGCTTAGTGTAATTGCCGGTACCGTTTTACTTGCCATAGTTCATGCCCTTATTCCCAACCACTGGTTGCCATTGGTAGCTGTGGCCCGTGCGGAACAATGGAAAATGAAAGATGTGACCATGATCACCTTTATTTCAGCACTGGCGCATGTACTGGGTACCGTGGCATTAGGTCTGGTGCTGGGTTATATAGGCAAGGAGCTGGAAGAAAAATATGGAACGGCCATTAATGTGGCAGCTTCAGTATTACTGATCATTTTCGGATTGATCTATTATACGGTAAACCTTCCCCATCACCATCATAGCGGACAGAAAGATGTAGTGAAATACAAGAGAAGCAAGCGTAAATGGATCATGATATTTATTGTTATGATGTTCCTTTCTCCATGCCTGGAAGTGGAAAGTCTTTTTCTTTCCGCAGGGGCCTATGGTATGGGTGTGGTTATCCTGCTGTCGGTGATCTACGCTATAGTCAGCATCAGTGGAATTCTGTTGCTGGTGACCCTCGGTCATAGAGGTGTGAATCTTTTAAGTGCCCAGTTCATTGAGCACAATGAAAAGAAAATTAGCGGGATAGTATTGATAGTGGTGGGTATCGTATCATTCTTTTTGCATTAAATGATCATGGATGATACCATTCATCGCCTCCTTTTCTAAACAATTCTTTTGGTATTCAGGGATCTGATCCATTTGTGCTTCTTACAAACAGAACATTTATGCATGGGCCCAGGGGTCAATTCAGCCGTATTGCCGCAATTGGAACAGGAATAAGTTCCTGCCGCATCAATTTGCTGTGATCGTTGCTCAAACAATTCCGGAAGAATGGGCAAACCATATTTTACCTGTTGATCAGGATAATAAAAAATACTCAGGTTGCCGGTGGTTTCTATATAGGCTTTTTCCACCTGCCCCAGGTGACTGATACTTTCCATTCTTAATTCTGCAAAGAATTCATCCTGTGCCAGCGATTCTTTTTCAAAGTTCTCAATGGCAAATCTTCCTCCGGAGATCAGGCATACCGGTTTGCCTTCTATAACGTGTTCCAGTTTTTTGTTTTTCCCTACAAAATAATTTACCAGTTTATACAATACCACCACCATTGTAAATACTATGAATGCGGGAAGCAGTCCTACATCTTTATAAAACATAGGATCGCCTGCTGCAGAACCCAAACCTATGATCACTACCAGTTCAAAAACGGAAAGCTGCTTTACGCCTCTTTTGCCAAGCAGCTTCAATGCGGTAAGCAACAGGATGAACATGATAATGGTCCGGAAAAATGTTTCAAAGAGGAAGCTCCACTCTTCATCACCCAGTAAAAGCTGCTTCCAGTTAAAATTCAAAACCTGCAGCAGTTTGTTCGTCATTTGATGAAATTAATAAATTGAACAGTACCTGCGAAATCAAATGATCTGTTCCATACTTTGTTTTACGGCATCAATGGTTTGTTCGATATCGTTATTGCTTAATGCATTTGAAAGGAACCATGTTTCAAAAGCAGATGGAGGAAGATAGATCCCCTTATCCAGCATAGCATGGAAAAATTTATTGAACAATGCATTGTTGGCGGAGGAAGCCGAAGCGAAGTCTGTTACAGGCTTATCACTGAAATGGACCGAGATCATTGAACCGAGGTGGTTGATCACATATGGAGTATGGAATGTATCAAGTACCTGTTTCAGACCCTGTGCAAGCTGATTCCCTTTTTTCTCCAGTTCTGTATAGATGTTTGGGTTTTCATTCAGATGTTGCAGGAGTGTATAGCCTGCTATCATGGCCAGTGGGTTACCGCTAAGCGTTCCGGCCTGATATACATTTCCCAGCGGTGCAATATGTTTCATGATCTCAAGCTTTCCTCCAAATGCACCCACAGGCATTCCGGCACCAATCACTTTGCCATAGGTAACCAGATCGGCATCGATCTTTAATCTTTCCTGTGCACCGCCCTTTGATAAACGGAATCCTGTCATCACTTCATCAAAAATGAAAACAATATTTTCTTTTGTGCAAAGTTTTCTGAGTCCTTCAAGAAATCCCGGTTGCGGAAGTATGCAACCCATGTTGCCTGCCACGGGTTCAATGATAATTGCTGCTATTTCATTTTTGTTTTCGTTTACCAGTTTTTCTACGGCCTCAAGATCATTATAAGGTGCTGTAAAAGTATCCTGAGAAACACCTGATGTTACACCTGGTACGGCCTGGATGTTGAATGTAGCTACACCGCTTCCTGCTTTTACCAGAAAAGAATCCGCATGTCCGTGATAACAGCCTTCAAATTTTATGATCCTGTTTTTGCCTGTATATCCTCTTGCAAGTCTTATAGCACTCATGCAGGCTTCAGTGCCACTGCTAACCATCCTGATCAGGTCAACATTTGGAACCATGCTTTTCACCAGTTCAGCCATATCCACTTCCAGTTCTGTTGGCGCTCCAAATGAAGTTGAATCCATAGCTTTTTTCTGAATGGCTTCAACCACCGGATCAAAAGCGTGTCCAAGTATCATGGGTCCCCATGAATTGATATAATCAATATACCGGTTACCGTCAACATCAAATAGATAGGCACCCTTTGCTTTTTCAAAAAAAACAGGTGTACCACCAACACTTTTAAATGCCCTTACCGGAGAATTCACGCCACCGGGTATAGAGGATTGAGCGCGGTTGAAAAGCTTTACACTGTTGTTATTGGTCATTGTGAAAAGTTGAAATTATACTAAGACTAAAGACTATCGACTATTAACCATCCGCGCCGCATCTTTTGCGAAATAGGTAGCTATTAAATCCGCTCCTGCTCTTTTAATGGAAGTTAGTGTTTCAATGATCGCTTTGTTTTCATCAAGCCAGCCCATTTTAGCGGCTGCCTTGATCATGGCATATTCACCACTGATGTTATACACACTAACGGGAACTTCAACCGCATTTTTTACTTCCCTCACAATATCCAGGTAAGGCAGCCCGGGTTTTACCATTACTATATCAGCGCCTTCTTCCACATCCATCAGCGCTTCTTTGATGGCTTCAGTTCTGTTGGCAAAATCCATCTGGTAGGTTTTTTTGTCACCGAAACCCGGTGCTGAATCCAGTGCATCCCTGAAAGGACCATAAAAACAGGATGCATATTTAGCGCTGTAAGCCATGATGCCTGTTTTTGTAAAGCCACTGTTTTCCAGGCCTTCACGGATGGCTCCAATGCGGCCATCCATCATATCGCTTGGTGCTACCATATCCGCACCTGCTTCAGCATGAGAGATGCTCATTTTAACCAATGCTTCCACAGTAGGGTCATTCACGATCTCCCCGTTTTCAACAATACCGTCATGGCCAAATGAAGAATAAGGGTCAAGCGCTACATCGGTCATTACATACATTTCGGGCACCGCATCCTTGATGGCCTTAATGCTTCTTTGCATGAGACCATTAACATTCCAGGCTTCCCTGCCGGTATTGTCTTTTAATTCATCGCTGCATTTAATAAACAGCAGAACGCTTTTGATGCCCAGGCCCCACAACTCTTTTACTTCTTTTACGGTCAGGTCAACGCTCCGCCTGTAATAATTGGGCATGGATGAGATTTCAGTTTCAATGCCGGTACCTTCATCAATGAACAATGGGGCAATAAAATCATTGGCTGTGAGTGTGGTTTCAGCTACCAGGTTTCTTATGGCCGGAGTTGCTCTGAGTATTCTGTTTCTTCTTTGTAGATACATAGGTTAAAGTTCAAAGTTCAAAATTAAAAAATGGAAAATGGGCGCTCAGCAAATTCAAATAACTTTTGAAGTTTACGTTTTTTGCATTTTACATTGTTCATTTACCCAACCCATTCCCTGGGCTCTAAACAAACCTGAAGAAGCATATCTTCTTTCGAACCCTTTTCAGGCTGGTAGTTATATTCAAAGCGCACAGTTGGCGGCAGACTCATTAAGATGCTTTCAATTCTGCCGTTTGTTTTCAATCCAAATAAAGTTCCGCGGTCATGCACCAGGTTAAATTCAACATACCTTCCTCTTCTTATCTCCTGCCAGTGTTTGTTTTCTTTAGTATAAGGCATGTCCTTTCTTTTTTCTACAATAGGAATATACGCGGCTGTGAAGGCATCACCGCAGGCTTTTCCAAAATTCATCCAGAATTCCGGTTCTTTCCCGTGGCCTTCCTGCGTGGATAGCCTTCCCTGGTAATCATAAAAAATCCCTCCTATTCCTCTTCGCTCATTATTGCGGTGATAGTTCACGAAATAATTATCACATTCCTGTTTAAATAAGTGATAAAAGGATGGATCAAACTGATCGCAGACATTTTTGTAAGTGCCATGAAAATGTCTTGCGTCTTCTTCAAACAAATAGTAGGGGGTAAGGTCTGTTCCACCTCCAAACCAACGGTCAATAATCTCACCTTTCTCATTATACAGCTCAAACATCCTGTAATTACAGTGCACGGTAGGTACAAATGGATTCACAGGATGAAGGACCAGCGACAATCCGCAGGCAAACCATCTGGCACCATTGATCTTCAGCTGTGTTCTCATAGCATCAGTAACCTCACCAAACACCACAGATGTATTCACCCCGCCTTTCTCAAAAACATTTCCATTGGCTATTACCCTGGTTCTTCCTCCGCCACCTTCCGCCCTTTCCCATTTGTCCTCCTCGAACATGGCCTTTCCATCCGCTTTTTCCAAAGCCTTGCAAATGCTGTCCTGAAGGGTATGAATATATTCCACCCAATACTGTTTAATATCCATCAGACCGTCTTTTATAAATGCATCGGTTAATATGTATTGATTTTTTCATGTGGTATAATCATGTATTTATGACCTCAGTTCGCCCTTCAGGAGTACAGGGGGTATTCCTTCACCGCATCCACAAAAGCTTTAGCATGATCAACCGGAACATTTGGTGTAATGCCATGTCCAAGATTGGCGATATAGCTTTGAGTTCCGAATGCATCGATCATTTCCTTTACCCATTTTCTGATCTGTGGAATAGGGGCGAGCAGTTTTGCAGGATCAAAATTACCCTGAAGTGCGATCCTGTTATCTGTAAGTTTCCTTGCAAATTGCGGGCTGGTGGTCCAGTCAATTCCAATGCCACTTGCAGAAGATTCGCTCAACTCTTTGAGGGCATACCATGTTCCTTTAGGAAACAGGATCACCGGTGCATGAGATTGTAAGGCATCTGCTATTTGTAACAGGTATGGTTGAGCGTAAATTTTGAAGTCTTCCGGTGAAAGTGATCCGGCCCAGCTGTCAAAAACCTGAACGGTGTCAGCCCCTGCTTTTGTTTGCGCAATTAAATAATCAATAGTGATGTCGGTGATCTTTTGCAAAAGGGCATGCGCAAGGTCCGGCTCTGTGTAAGCAAATTGTTTTGCCTTATCCCAGGTCTTACTTCCTTTACCTTCTACCATATAACAAAGAAGGGTCCATGGCGCACCCGCAAACCCAATTAGAGGTACGCGTCCATTCAATTCTTTTTTGGTAAGCGTGAGTGCATCCAATACATATTTCAAATGGTCGCCGGCGTTAGAGGTATTGAGCGCATCAATATCAGCTTTGGTTTTTATTGTTTTGGGGAGTGAGGGGCCTTTGCCTTCTTCCATAAGAACCTCAAGCCCCATGGCTTGTGGAATAACAAGTATGTCTGAGAAAATTATGGCGGCATCAACACCCACCTGGTCTACCGGTTGAAGTGTTATCTCTGTGGCCAGTTCAGGTGTTTGAACCCTCGTAAAAAAATCATACTTGTTGCGAAGTTTGATGTAATCAGGCAAATATCTTCCGGCCTGACGCATCATCCACACAGGTGGTCTTTCCAGTTTTTCTTTTCTTAAAGCTCTTAGTAACAGATCGTTTTTGAGTTGATTCATTTTATTGTTTAGTGCTTTGGACTTAATTATTTATTTCCACGCAGAAATGTTTTAATACTTCCTCTATCATTTTCTGTTGAGTGGGAACCTGGCTTGTAATAATGTTATTGCGTGTAAAATTCCTGATCGAGTTTGATGTGGTTTCACCAATTGAAAAGCAAATGGTCTCAGGCTTCATTTCATTTAATGCGAAAAAACTTTCTACTGCGCTTGGACTAAAAAATAATACCGCATCGTATTCATCTTCTATCTTAACGGGATTGAGAATGGTTTCATATACAATGGTTTCATTGATGCTGATGTGGGCCTTTTTTAATATTTCCGGTAATTCATCTCTTCTGATATTCCCACAGAAAAAATAAACCCGGGTAACTTCATGCCCGAGGATCTTATTTGCCAGTAACTTTCCGTAAGCTGCAGTTGCCAGTATATGTTTGTCGGGAAATAAGGATTGTACGGTTTCACTGGTTTTACCTTCTATGCAGAATATTTTCCAGTTTGCAGGTGAAAGTCCAGCGTGTTTTAATTGACTGGCTACAATTTCAACAGCGTTATGACTTGTAAAAATGATGTGTATGGTATCTGTGCCTTCAAAGATCGCAAGCTCTTTCAACTCTTCAGTTGTTAATACCGGTTTGATATGAATGGCTTCCTGTTCGGTTATTGCAATACCGCTTTCTTTCGCTTTTTCTATCAGCGGATGATCAAGTTTTTTTGTGCTTAGAACTTTATACTTAGCCATTCTTATTTGATCATTTATTTCGTAAGCGTTCAATCAGGTCTTTGCCGCCTTCAGACAAAATATCCTGTGCTGCTTTAATGCCAAGGTTATCCGCATCCAAGGCCTTTAATTCCTTTATTTCGCCATCTTTTACAAAAGTGGAAGTGCTTATTTCAATCATTTCATAACTATCTGGCATCACAATATTTCCCTTCAATAACAATTCGCCATTTTTTATTTCAGCAAGGGCTGAAATAGGTGTGGAGCAACCACCCATTAATCCACTTAGGAAATCTCTTTCAACCTTTGTACACAAAGCAGTGTCCTTATGATCAAAAGGCTGGCATGATTCAAATGCATAATGATCATCCTGCCTGCAAACCACCATAATGGCTCCCTGTGCAGGTGCCGGTAACATCCAGTCGAGATCAATAGCACGTTCGGGTCTCAGGCCAATTCTTTCGAGTCCGGCTGCCGCAAAAATGGCTCCGGTCCAATTACTTTCACTCAGTTTGCGTAAGCGTGTATTTACGTTTCCACGAAGATTTTCAATTGTATGGTTCGGGAACCTTCTTTTCCATTGAGCAATTCTTCTGATAGAGCTGGTGGCAACAATTGCATGAACAGGTTCACCTGTATCAGTCCATTCTGTTTTTGATTCGGCTGACCTGGAACCTGATTTAATTGAGGTAGTATTCTCTGTTGATATCATACCCCTTCCAAACAAAGCATCAACATCCTTCACATTGGGGTGAGGAACAAAAATGTCTTTATGTGATCCTCTTTCCAGAACAGCTGCCTGTTTTATACCATTGGCTAATTGTACCGGAACATCTTTCATGGAGTGAACCGCTATATCGATCCTGTTGTTTAATAAAGCGGCGTCCAGTGTTTTGGTAAATACACCGGTTACACCCAGCGCATATAATGGAGTGACGGTATCAATATCACCCTCGCTTTTCATATACACCAGTTCCGATTCTACACCGGCTTTTTTTAAAAGACCCTGTACCAATGTAGCCTGCCAGACAGCCAGCTGGCTGTCCCTTGTTCCGATGCGAATGATGTTTGACATTAATTTTTCGCGCTTATAAAATCATTAAGAGCTGCAATGTACTGACAACCGCGCTGGTTCTGGATCTTGATCTTGCCAGCTGTTTCATTTAATACCTTCTGGATCTGTACATCTAATTTCTTTGGACAGGTTGTGGATGCTGGAGTGTATTGCGGATGTGCAAATAATTCTTTCAGTTTAACTTTTAGGTCTTTTAACATAGGCACATGCTTCCGCATATCTACCCATTCATTAAATTCTTCCACCAATTCTTTGATAATGGCCCTGGCTTTTGGCACTTCCGACATACGGGTCTTAAGTGTTTCATCTTTTAATTTAGAAAGCTCATCAACATTTACCAGCTGAATATTTGGTAATGACTGGGCGTCGGTTGCTACATTATATGGAATGGAAAGATCAATGATCAGTTTGTGACCCTTGCCTTCAAGATGTTCTCTTAAAATGGTTGGTTCAGGTGAATTTGTGGCCACCAGAATAATATCGGCTTTTGATATTTCTGATGAAAGATCTTCAATAGGTGAATGTTGTAATTCCAATTCTGTGGCCAGCTCCCTGGCTTTCCCCGGAGAACGGTTTACCAGCGTGATGTTACCGGTGTTCAAATAATCTACAAGGTTCTTGCAGGTGTTCCTTCCAATTTTTCCTATCCCTAACAATAAAATATTCTTTTCAGAAGGTTTAGCAACGGCAGTGCGTATGTATTGAACTGCGGCAAAAGCAACTGAAACGGTTCCGCCGCTTAAGGCCGTGGTATTCTTTATTAATTTGGACGACTGTAATACTGAGTTGATCAGCCTTTCAGTGAAAGCCCCGACAAAACCATGTTCTTTTGAAAATTTTACAGCTGTTTTTAACTGGCCAACAATTTCGTAGTCGCCAAGGATCTGTGAATCCAGCCCTGCGCCTACCTGGTAAACGTGTTCAATTGCTTCCTGCCCTTTTTTGATATAAGCAGCTTTTATAAAACTTTCATGATCGCCAGAAGTTTCTGAACAGAGTAATTCTGATAATTGCCTGCTGTGGTGGGCAAATCCATAAATTTCCGTACGGTTACAGGTAGATAAAATGAATATTTCATTCAGTCCACTGATGGCAGCTTTCCGGAGAATATTAGCATATTGTTCATTTCCAATGGCAAACAAACCCCTTGATGAGGCATCGGATTTTTTATAGTTAATTCCGGTTACGTAGAAATTAGATATGTCCTTGAAATAATTTGCGTCCATTTCTTTTAGTCAACACTCAGAGCGCAAAAGTAATTTCGATGACATAGCTATCCTAAAAACTCTGTCATTTCACTGTCATTTGAAATATTGATTATTGTCATGTTTTGTTTTGCTGACACAAAATTTGGTCTGAAGTACGTTCAGAAGTGCAAAGGAGCAGGGAACTGATATTGGGAGAATGCATCATATTTATATTTTCATGGTGTTCTTTCTCTTGTCAGGTATGCTACTTAAAATTTCATTATGCTCACAGGGCGCAATCCACCTTATTTTTGCGCAAAGGCTTCAAAAAAATAAATCACTTAATTCATGTTCTGTCAGCCGGCAGCTACATGTGATCAAATAGGACAATATAATAATGAGGGCAATAGTTTTAATGAACCTCGGATCTCCGGATTCTACAGAGGTTAAAGACGTAAAGCGCTACCTGGATGAATTCCTGATGGATGAAAGGGTGATAGATAAGCCATGGCTTTTGCGTGCCTTACTTGTAAAGGGCATTATCATTCCATTCCGTGCCCCCAGGTCTGCCGAAGCTTACAGATCCATCTGGACCAGGGAAGGTTCGCCATTGATCGTAATCAGCCGGCAACTGGCTGAGTCATTGGAAAAGGAGATCAAAGAGCCCGTGGTGATAGCCATGAGGTACGGTACGCCTTCGCCCAGGGAAGCTTTTGATCAACTGGTAAAAGATCATCCGGAACTGGATGAGGTGATCCTGATCCCCATGTATCCCCATTATGCCATGAGCAGTTATGAAACGGCGGTGGAGTACGCTAAAGAACAGTATAATAAGGGCCGGTATACATTCAAAATGACAACTATCCGGCCTTATTATGACAATGAAGCCTACATTGATGCATTAACTGAAAGTATCCGGACACACCTTACTGGTGAATGGGACCATATCCTGTTTTCTTATCATGGTGTTCCTGAAAGGCATATTTATAAAGGAGATGTTACCGGAGCACATTGTTTAAAAGTTCAGGATTGTTGCGAATCTTCTTCACCTGCACATCAGTATTGTTACCGTCATCAATGTCTGGTCACTACTAAAATGGTGACAGACCGGTTGAACATACCAAAGGACAAATGGACACAATCATTCCAGTCAAGATTAGGAAGGGATCCATGGCTTCAGCCATATACAGCTGCTAAATTAGAAGCGCTGCCCAAGTTGGGTATCAAAAAATTGTTAGTGGTTTGTCCTGCTTTTGTCAGTGATTGCCTGGAAACACTTGAGGAAATAGCTGAAGAAGGAAAGGAAATATTCCTCCATAATGGCGGGGAGAAATTTGAAATGATACCATGTTTAAATGTGCATCCATTATGGGTGGCTGCTATGAAAAAATGGATTCTGGAGGGGGATATGGTTATTAATCTATAGCCGATAGCCAATGGCCTTTAGCCGATGGCGCTTTCGAAAAACAATTATTCAAAAATGTACCTCTATCTAAAAGCCCTTCATATCATTTTCATCGTTACCTGGTTTGCGGGTATGTTTTACATTGTGCGTCTTTTCATTTATAATACCGAAGCAAATCAAAAACCGGCGCTGGAAAGATCCATCCTGCAATCGCAATTAAGTATTATGATCAAAAGGCTTTGGTTTGGTATTACCTGGCCATCTGCCATTCTTACTCTGATACTGGGCCCCTGGGTGATGTTTCATCCCGATGCACAATGGTATAGGGTACTGGGAGAAGCTTCCGGAAACTGGCTGCTCATCAAACTGGTATTTGTATTTCTTTTGTACATCTATCATTTCACACTTCACAGGATATATAAGCAGGAATCAAAAGGTGTCTTCAAATATTAATCGCAGCAATTGCGTATCTGTAATGAATTTGCAACAAATTTACAGGTGGCCATAGTAATGCTGGCAACGGTGAAGTCAGCTATGAGCTGGATCTGGGGTCTGGCAGGGTTGATTGCATTCATCATCCTTATCATGAGTGCGGTCAGGATCTATAAATCATTAAGAAAAAACACCTGACCTATTGATCAGCATACTGCAGTTCTTCTTTATTGATGGTCACTTCAGCATTCAGTTTTTTCTTTTTCCTTGTTCTGTTGATCCACATGATAGTTCCTGTAATAGGGAAAGTAACTCCAAGCAAACAAACTATAAAAGCTATGATCTTTGATGGCGTACCCCAGATGCTACCTGTGTGTATGGGTTTGAAGGAAGACCTGACCTGCGCACCAAGGCTGCGTTCTCCAAAATCCAAACTGCCTAAAACTTTTCCTGAATACTGGTCAATATAAACAGCGTCTGTGGCCGATTCATGCATGGCATTCTTACTCAGCGATGAAACATTCACTGCATCAACAGAATCTTTTGGCAATGAAATAGTATAATATTCTGCCTCTTCATAAACCGTTCTGGCAGATGCAAGCGCCTCATCCAATGATATTTTCTTTGT
>CBIHLW010000003.1:0-22591 GCA_966210755.1 uncultured bacterium | reverse complement strand
ACTATCATTATTCAAACATTGTAATGAATCCTTTATGTGATCGGGTTTGCTGGCGCCGATTACAATTGAAGTGATCCGCGGGTCTTTCAACACCCAGGCCAGCGACATTTGGGCCAGCGTTTGTTTTCTTGTTAGAGCCAATTCATTAAGCGCATGAACTTTCTTAAGGATCTCTTCTGATATATGACCTGCTTCCAAAGCACCATTTCCCCTTCCGCTTGCGGCTCTGGAATCTACCGGTATACCATTGAGATATTTATTGGTAAGCACACCCTGGGCCAGGGAAGAAAAAGCAATGCATCCTACTCCGTTTTTTTCCAGTACATCTAACAAGCCATCTTCCACCCACCTGTTAAGCAGGGAATATCTTGGCTGATGGATCAGGACTGGCGTTCCCAGTGAATGGGCAACTTCAAAGGCTTTTTTACTTTCTTCTGCAGAATAACTGGAAATGCCTATGTATAAGGCCTTACCCTGACGTACCATCAGGTCAAGTGTTTTCATGGTTTCTTCAACAGGTGTGTTGGGATCGGGACGATGATGATAAAAAATATCCACATAATCCAGTCCCATTCTCTTAAGGCTTTGGTCCAGACTGGCAACAAGATATTTTTTGGATCCCCAGTCGCCATATGGACCGGGCCACATGGGCCATCCTGCTTTTGTAGAAATAATGATCTCATCCCTGTAACCTGCGAGGTCCTGTTTTAAGATCTTTCCAAATACTTCTTCAGCTCCTCCCGGTGGCGGACCATAATTATTAGCCAGGTCAAAATGTGTAATGCCCCGGTCAAATGCAGTATGGACCATGGTTCTGCAGTTTTCAAAATCGTCTGACATGCCGAAGTTGTGCCATAAGCCAAGTGAAAGAGCAGGCAACATGAGACCGCTGTTTCCGCAACGTCTGTAGGGCATGCTGTTATATCGGTCTGAATTTGGTAGATAAGAGTTCATTGGATAAAACTAATCGAACTAAACCTTAAGAATTCAAATTGGATGAAGAAGAAAAGATTGTATACAAAATTTCACCAGATCATGGATTATGCCCTGCCACTTGTGGTATTGCTGATCGTATTCCGGCCTTCCCTTCCCTTAGCTGCAAAGTTATTGCTGGGTACAATGGTTTTATTATCATTATTGGTTACCATTAAAACTTACAGGGTAAGTATAGACGGGCATAATCTATATGTAAATAATCTTTTCATCAGAAAAACGATCGCGCTCTCCGGTATCAGAAAAATTGAACCCGCACCATTTTATTACGGGGCCACATCCGGAAGGGTTTCCGAAAAAGGCTACAGGATCATTTATGAAAATGAAAATCTTACCAGGAAGGTAATTGTTCTCATCAGCAGGAACAAAGAAGCGCAGGTAACCTGGGAACATGTAAAAAATAAGATCAATAAATAATGTTGGCTCCTGGCTTTGCATTCAGGTGGCGGGCTTTTTCAATTGCACGGCTTATCTCATTTTTCAGCCCTTATAGCCATAATGTTTATATTGTTCCGGCATATCCATTGTTATGAAGCTTTTATTTATTGTTTTTATTTTTCTCCTGCCTGTATTTGCCTATGCACAGAACATCCTGAAAGGAATTGTAACAGATGAAAATGATCTTCCCATTCCTGATGCCAGCGTATTTCTTAGCAATACCTCAGTAGGAACCAAAGCAGATAGCAGGGGCAATTTTCAATTACGCATTCCCAATGGACGATTTGATCTTATTGTATCATCTATTGGTTTTCAGATTTCTCAGCAAAATATCAGTTCAGCTGAACTTCCTCCGCTGCTTCACATAAAAATGAAAGTTAAAACTGAAGAACTCGAAAACCTGATAATAGAACCTTTCGAAAAAAATGGCTGGGAAAAATGGGGGTTATTCTTTACGCAAAATTTTATAGGTACCACCGGGCAGGCCTCAGACTGCCGTATCATAAATAAAGATGCGATCAGGTTCAGGTATTCAAAAACTAAAAATGAACTGGTTGCCGTTGCAACCGAACCGTTAGTGATACAAAACAAGGCCCTTGGATACACGATAACAATAGAACTTGAAAGTTTCAGGTATGAATTCAATACGCGCTATCTCATTTACATTGGATACCCCTATTTTGAAGAAATGAAAGGATCTGCCTCCAAAATGAGAAAATGGAAAAAAGAAAGAAATGAAGCTTATTATGGTTCCATCATGCACTTCATGAGAAGTTTGTATCGTAACAGGCTGATTGAAGAAGGATTTGAAATAAGGCGTCTTCATAAATTTCCTAATACTGAAAAACAAAGAGTAAAAGCAATTTATGCGGGTAATACCAAAAGGACCCCCGGGGGTATTTTTGTTTCAGGCAGAATAAATAGCGACAGTGCTGATTATTATGAAAAGATCCTTAAGCAGCCGGATGTATTCAGGATGATAGGAAAGGATAAACTCCCTGGCGACAGCATTGCCTATGCCATTGATCCTGTTAAAGCGGGTCTTGAATTTACCAACTACCTGCTTATAATCTATAATAAACTGGCACCAAAGGAATACAGGATGCAATATCCTGAAAGCAGTACATCAATGATGTCCGATATCACGCTTGTAAATGGAAACCCTTTACAGGTGGAGGTGAATGGCAATTATTATGATCCCAGTGAAATGCTAAGCAGCGGATACTGGGCCTGGTCGGAAAAGATCTCCCTGTTGTTGCCCTATGAATTTAAACCATCCGGATAACAGGCCTGAAGCCAACGGCCATCAGCCGGTCACCTTTTCTTACACATCTATCCTTGCATACTTGGCATGGCTTTCAATGAATTCTCTTCTTGGCGCTACTTCATCACCCATCAGCATGCTGAATATCCTGTCGGCTTCAGCTGCGCTTTCAATGGTTACCTGTTTTAAAGTTCTTGTATTTGGATTCATGGTGGTTTCCCAGAGCTGTTCTGAATTCATCTCACCCAAACCTTTGTATCGCTGAATGTTGACAGTTTCAGGATTGCCGGCACCTAATTTTTCAGAAAGCATTTTTCTTTGTTCTTCATTATAGGCATAAGCCTGTTCTTTACCTTTTTTAACAAGGTATAAGGGTGGCTGGGCAATATATACATATCCCTGTTCAACCAGTTCTTTCATATACCGGTAAATGAAGGTGAGGATCAATGTGGCAATATGACTTCCATCCACATCGGCATCCGTCATGATGATCAGCTTATGATAACGTAGTTTGGCAATGTTCAACGCCTTTGGATCGTCGGGGGTTCCTACGGTTACACCCAGCGCAGTATACATATTCCTGATCTCTTCATTCTCATAGATCTTGTGTTCCATAGCTTTTTCCACGTTGAGGATCTTACCTCTCAATGGAAGAATGGCCTGGAAACTCCTGTCGCGTCCCTGCTTTGCAGTACCACCGGCAGAGTCACCCTCAACCAGGAATAATTCACAACGGTCAGGATCACGGTCAGAACAATCGGCCAGTTTACCCGGTAGTCCGCCACCGCTCAATACAGATTTACGCTGTACCATTTCGCGTGCTTTCTTGGCCGCAGCTCTAGCCTGGGCGGCAAGAATTACTTTTTGAATAATATTCTTGGCTTCTCTAGGATTTTCTTCCAGATAGGCTTCAATGGCTCTTGATACGGTGGTATCAACAATTCCCATTACCTCGTTATTTCCCAGCTTGGTCTTTGTTTGTCCTTCAAACTGAGGTTCCGGAACTTTTACCGAAATGATCACACTAAGTCCTTCTCTGAAATCATCCCCTTCAATTACCACTTTTGCTTTTTCAAACAGGCCTTGTTTATCCCCATAACTTTTAAATACCCTGGTGAGTGCGCGGCGGAAACCAGCAACGTGCGTACCGCCTTCAATGGTATTGATATTATTGACATAGGAATAAATATGTTCTGAATAGCTGGAATTATAGGTCATGGCAACTTCTACAGCTACGTTGTTCTTTTCATCCCTGCCTTCTACAAATAATGGTTTTGGTAAAAGGGCGGTTCTGCCTGCGTTGTTGTCGAGCATTTCAACAAATTCAACTATACCCCCTTCGCTGAAAAAAGTTTTGGAATAGGTAAGACCCGCTTCTTCATCTTTTTCGCGAAGGTCGTTGAGTGTAATGCTAAGGCCTTTATTCAGAAAACTAAGCTCACGTAACCTGCCTTCAAGTATGTCCTTATTGTAATCAGTAGTAATGAAAATGGAATCGTCGGGCCAGAAATGTACGGTTGTTCCTCTTTTCTCAGAAACACCAATTTCACGAACAGGATACTGAGGTACGCCAATACGGTATTCCTGTTCAAATATTTTACCGTCACGGAAAACTGTTACATGTAGTAATTTACTCAGGGCGTTCACGCAACTCACACCCACGCCATGCAATCCACCGGAAACCTTATAGGAATCCTTATCGAATTTACCACCGGCATGAAGCACGGTCATCACCACTTCCAGGGCCGAACGTCCTTCCTTGGCATGTATGCCTGTTGGAATTCCTCTTCCATCGTCTTCAACAGAAATGGAATTGTCCTCATGAATGGTTACAAAAATATTTTTGCAGTGACCCGCAAGGGCTTCATCTATAGAGTTGTCAACAACTTCGTAAACAAGGTGGTGAAGTCCTTTCACTCCAATATCACCAATATACATTGCAGGGCGCTTTCGAACGGCCTCAAGACCTTCGAGAACCTGGATGGAATCGGCGCCATAAGAAGGCATAACTGCAGGGGTGGAAGGGGTTATTACTGAATCCAGAATATCACTCATTTTATGGGAAAATTTAACGCCCGAAAAGGGGGCAGGTACATTCCTGCAAACATACCGAAAATAAGCGGGTTTAAGGGAGTGAAATAGGTTAAAAAATGAAGTTTTTTTGGCGATGAAAAGTTAACCGGTGCACAGGTGATTTCTTAGGAGAACCGGAAGCCTGCATCGATCATTTTTCCAATGCCGGAAAGCCGGTGAGTAATTATTTACGGTTTCTAAACCCGGTCTCAAAAAATGAAGTTTCAGACGATCGCTTTTCCGGCATTCTGCTTCTTCACGGATAAAAAAAATCCGCCACCGGGCGGATCAGATATTTGCAAAGCCCGGACTAATACCCAACAGCTTTTTTCTCTGCCATCAGTTGCTTCACCAGTTCTTCCAGTTCATGCACTCTTTTTTCCAGTGATGGAAGATTACGGAATACCGCCTGGCTTCTCAATGCACTTGTATAGTCGCCCGCAGGAGATCCGGTAACTGCACTATAAGGCTCTTTCATTGACTTACTTACTCCGCTTTGCGCGTTGATCTTTGATCCGTCGGCAATCTGTATATGTCCAACCAGCCCTGCCTGTCCGCCTATCATTACATTTTTCCCGATCTTGGTCGATCCTGAAACTCCGGCCTGCGCAGCAATTACGGTGCTTTCCCCTACTTCCACATTGTGCGCCACCTGTATCAGGTTATCCAGTTTAGCGCCCGACTTGATACAGGTAGAACCCATGGTAGCACGGTCGATGGTGGTGTTGGCACCTATCTCAACATTTGATTCTATCAGAACGTTACCGATCTGGGGAACCTTTTTAAAGGAGCCGTCAGCCTGGGGTGCAAAGCCAAATCCATCCGACCCTATCACCGTTCCGGCATGTATGATCACCTGTTCGTGCAGGATGCAATCATGATAGATTTTTACACCCGGATGGATGATGCAATTCTCACCTATGCTAACATTGTCGCCAATAAAACAGTTTGGAAATATTTTAGTGTTCTTTCCGATTTTTACATTTTCACCTATATAGGAAAAAGCACCAACAAAAACATCGCCTGAGATCCTGGCTGAAGGAGCAATGAAAGAAGGTTGCTGAATACCTTTCATTTGCTGGGTAGCCATTTCCTGGTACTTGCTTAATATGAGGGCAAAAGCAGAATAAGCATCAGGCACCCTGATAAGTGTTGGTTTAACCTTTTCACGCAATTCATAGCTTTCATTGATTATGGCAATGGAAGCATTGGTTGAATATAGATAGTCTTCGTATCTGGGATTAGCAAGAAATGTAAGTTGTCCCGGTTCTGCCTCTTCGATCTTTCCAAAAGATGTTACGGCTGCATCGGCATTTCCCTCAATTTTCCCGTTAACTAATATTGAGATCTGGGCGGCGGTAAACTGCATAAAATTGATTGTACTTCAATCGGTACCAGAATAATAACGGCTTGCGCCACCTTTTATTCTTACCTCATGAAGCAAAGGTAATATTTTTTGACAGGGGCCGAGACCTGTTGATGGATAAGGGCATTATCCACCTTCGAGATATCGGAAACTGTACCATCCTTGAATAATACTTTTATATGTTCATCATAGGGATTATAGGTGGTGTTGACGGCTTCTCCGGTAAATACAAAATAGCCGGCTTCTTTCTCCGGTATGTGCAGTCTTGCTGCAATCTCGGATGTCCAGGTATCAACGATCAGCTGGTCGAATGGCGTTGATTCATATTTTACCTTGAGCAGTTTTCTTTCCACAAGTCCCCTGCATAATGTGGACAATATTTTATCGGAATGGTTGCTCCAGTTCTTGATGGTACACATAACATCTGAATCATCGAGCTGGGTAAATTTTTCCAGATGCCGGATAAAATTATCACCTGGTTGCGCTTCTTTCAGGAAAAAATCAAGGTTTTTTGAAGCGGCTTCCACTTTTATTTGATCACCCATCAGTTCCTGTGCCCTTTCAATGATCCTGACCAGCATTTTTTCTGCGGCCATTACCGTTTTATGAAGGTAAACCTGCCAGTACATCAAACGCCTCGACACCAGAAATTTTTCAACCGTGTAAATGGCTTTCTCTTCAATCATTAATTCGCCTTCATGTACAGTCAGCATTTTTAGTATGCGGTCGTACCCTATGGCACCTTCAACCACCCCCGTAAAAAATGAATCACGGGTAAGATAGTCCATCCGGTCAACGTCTAATTGTCCGGATACCAGCTGATGAAGGAATGGTTTGGGGTGATCACCGCTGAAGATATCAATGGCCGTCTGTAGTTGTCCGTTGAATTGTTTATTAAGCAGTTGAAGGATAAGCGTTGAAATGTCTTCGTGGTGCACACCCCTGATCAGTTTTTTTTCAAGCGCATGCGAATAAGGGCCATGGCCAATATCGTGTAAGAGGATGGCGATCTTTGCGCCCTGTTCTTCAGCTTTTGTGATTTCAACACCTTTGTTCCTGAGTTCATTCAGGGCCAGCCCCATTAAATGATAGGCACCCAGCGCATGATGCAACCTGGTATGTACCGCACCCGGATACACCAGCGAGGCAAAGGCCATCTGGTGAATTCTTCTCAGCCTCTGGAACCAGGGATGGGAAATGATCTCGAAGATCAGCGGATCATCAATAGTAATAAATCCATAGACCGGGTCGTTGATGATCTTCCTTACATAATGCATGAACACGTTTTGACTGGTAAAAATAAGTAAGGTTGGATTATGGGCTTAAGGTTTAAAGTGTTTAAAGGTTTAAGGTTCTTCAATACAGGCAGATACTGATAAATGCAGATTTCTTCAGATCAAGCCGGCCCACCCTAAAATCTTAAACTTTAACCCTTAAACTGTTTCAATACCACTATCTTACCTTCACAACCTATTTAAAAATGAACGAACATAGTTCAACACCTTAAACTTTAAACCCTCACCAGCATGGCTTTAGCGAAAATACTCTGGGTAGACGATGAAATAGAAAGTTTGCAGTCTCAGAAAATGTTCCTGGAAAGTAAAGGATATGATGTGCATACCCTTACCAATGGATTTGAAGCCATTGATTATATAAAGGAACATATTGTAGACGTGGTTTTGATAGATGAAACCATGCCTGGAATTACAGGGCTGGAAACCCTGGCCAAGATAAAAGAACACAATTCACAGATACCGGTGGTGCTGATCACCAAGAATGAAACGGAAAACCTGATGGATGATGCCATTGGCAGTCAGATATCAGATTACCTCATCAAACCTGTAAACCCTAACCAGGTATTGCTTTCCTTAAAAAAGATAATTGACAACAGAAGGCTGGTTGCTGAAAAAACAACCACTGCTTACCAGCAACAATTCCGTAACCTTTTCATGGTGCTGAACAGCAATCCCAGTCATAATGAATGGATGGGGATCTACAAGGAACTTGTACATTGGGAATTAAGCCTGCAGAAAAGTGACAGCCCTGAAATGCAGGAAGTTTTTCAATCACAGAAAAGCGAAGCCAATACTGAATTTTTTAAATTCATTTCAAGGAATTATACATCCTGGATCAGGGAGAAGTCCACAGACAAACCGGTCATGTCGCATACGCTTGTCCGCGATAAGGTTTTGCCCCAGGTGGAGAAGGGCATCCCGGCCTTTTTTATTCTGATTGATAACCTCCGGTTCGATCAGTGGAGAACCATTCAGCCCATATTCTCCGAATCGTTCAGGGTAGTGGAAGAAGATACATTTTACAGTATACTTCCCACTGCAACGCATTATGCACGCAATGCAATTTTTGCCGGAATGTTACCCGTGGAAATTGAAAAGAAATTTCCACAGCAATGGCGCAACGATGATGAAGAAGGTGGAAAAAATCTAAGCGAGGAAGAATTTTTCAGAGCCCAGTTAAAATCGCTTGGTAAGGGGGATTTGCGTGTGTCCTATACCAAGGTTGTAAACAACCATGCGGGACTTGACCTGGTAAACAATGTTCATAATCTTTTAAATAACGACCTGAATGTGATCGTTTACAATTTTGTAGACATGCTAAGTCATGCCCGTACGGAAATGGAAGTGCTGAAGGAACTGGCCGGAGATGAGGTTAGTTACAGGAGTATTACGGCATCCTGGTTTGAACATTCGCCTCTGCACCAGGCCCTCAAAAGAATTGCGGATAAGAACATTAAGATCATCATAGCTACAGACCATGGAAGCGTAAGAGTGAAAACACCGGTGAAGGTGATCGGGGATAAGCAAACTACCACCAACCTCCGTTATAAGCATGGCCGTAACCTTAATTATGATCCAAAGGAAGTGCTGGCTTTTAAGGATCCCAGGGAAGGCGGATTACCTTCTCCTACCATTAATTCCTCTTATATTTTCGGTGGAGAGGATGTGTTTCTTTGTTATCCCAATAATTATAATTATTACGTTAATTATTACCGTAATTGTGCCTGTGATTACCATGACCTCGAAATAGGCTGCCGGCCTTATCCGGATTTTCAATATTTGTATCTTCGCCCACATTTAATTTAAATTATTGTATCTGATACATGATTTGAATTATGAATTGGCAATTTAAATAAGTTAGTTATTAGTTCCCCGGCAAGGCGGGGGCAGGGGATATGAAATACACACAAACTACACTCGACAAAATAGAAAAGGTTATTGAGGAATCAGGCTATATAGTACGCTATGAAAGAGGAAGCTTTCAAAGCGGCTTCTGCATACTTGAAGATAAAAAAGTAGTTGTTCTCAATAAATTCCTGCCTCTGGAGGGGCGTATTAATACACTTATCGACCTCATCCCGCAATTGAAAATAGATGCCGCCACACTATCACAGGAAAGTAAAAAATGGTTTGATGATATCATGGGGAGGTACCGTGCGGCCAATGATCAGGATGCAGGTGAAGATACCGGTGAGTAATTGCTATTAACGATTATGGCATTTTGTGCTTACTATTTCCGCTTTACAGTTTAGATTTGGTTTGTGGACTATCCTGCTATCAATATAACATTTCTTGGATCCGGCACCAGCAGCGGTGTACCCATGATCGCCTGCGAATGCGAGGTGTGTACTTCTCCCGATAAAAAGGATAACCGGCTTAGAAGCAGCATTCTGGTTGAGTCGGCAAAAACAAAAATTGTAATTGATACAACTCCTGATTTCCGTTACCAGATGCTCAGGCAAAAAGTAAAACAACTCGATGCCGTTTTATTTACGCATCCTCACAAAGATCATATTGCAGGCCTGGATGATGTAAGGGCTTTTAATTTTTTTCAGTCGGCGCCCATGCAGGTATTTGCCAACTCCATGACCATTGATGCGCTGATCCGGGAGTTTGCCTATGCATTTGCTGATAAGAAATATCCCGGTGTTCCCAATCTTGAATTGAACACCATTAACCTTGACAATTTTTTAATTGGCGATCTGCCCATCATTCCTATAGAGGTCTGGCATATGAAGATGCCGGTGTATGGTTTCCGTTTTGGAAATTTTACCTATATCACCGATGCCAACCGCATTGATGATGAGGAAATGGAAAAGATCAGGGGAAGCGAAATACTTGTAGTAAATGCACTAAGGAAAGAAAAGCATATTTCACACTATACCCTCAATGAGGCCATAGCCCTTGTGCAGGAACTGAATATTCCTCATGCATATTTCACGCATATCTCACACCAGCTTGGCCGGCACCAGGACATAGAAAAACAATTACCGCAGGGCATGCACCTGGCATACGATGGACTCAGCATACAGTGTTAACTGCTGACTTTCCCGGTTGGTCCGCAGACTAATGGCTTTCTCATTATCTTCGCACTTCTTTTAAAAAACGATTGCACTAATGAATTTCGAAACCGCTGAGTTAACACTTCAGGTGGCGCATACTGCGCGTGATTTTGCTTTACAAAATATTAAGCCCCACGTAATGGAGTGGGATGAAAGCCAGGAATTCCCTGTGCATATTTTCAAAAAATTGGGTGAACTGGGAATGATGGGTGTTCTGGTACCGGAAAAATATGGTGGCGCCGGTCTTTCTTATTTTGAATACAAAACCATTATTGAAGAAATAGCAAGGGTTTGCGGTTCAATAGGATTAAGTGTGGCTGCACACAATTCATTGTGCACCGGACATATACTGGCTTTTGCCAGTGAAGAACAAAAACACAGATGGTTGCCAAAACTGGCTACGGCAGAATGGATTGGCGCCTGGGGACTTACAGAGCCTAACACAGGTAGTGATGCAGGCAATATGAAATGCACAGCCGTTCGCGATGGTGATCATTGGGTGATCAATGGCACCAAGAACTGGATCACCCATGGCAAAACCGGTGATGTGGCCGTGGTGATTTGCAGAACAGGTGAACCAAGATCAAAAAATAATGCAACAGCATTTGTAGTTGAAAGAGGTACTGCGGGATTCAGTGGTGGAAAAAAGGAAAACAAACTGGGCATGCGTGCTTCTGAAACCGCAGAAATGATCTTTGAGAATTGTGTGGTACCTGATGCCAACCGTTTAGGTGAGGTGGGAGAAGGATTCAAACAGGCTATGAAAGTTCTTGATGGAGGAAGGATCTCCATTGCTTCACTTTCCCTTGGTATTGCAAAAGGGGCCTACGATGCTGCCTTGCAATATGCACAGGAAAGACACCAGTTTGATAAGCCCATTGCATCTTTCCAGGGAATTTCTTTTAAGCTTGCTGATATGGCTACAGAAATACAGGCCGCTGAACTATTAACGCTGAAAGCCTGTGATCTGAAAGAAAGAAAAAAAGAAATGACGAAGGTAGCTGCCATGGCAAAATATTATGCTAGTGAAGTGGCGGTGAAAGTGGCGAACGATGCGGTACAGATATTTGGTGGTTACGGTTATACGAAAGATTTTCCTGTAGAAAAATTTTACCGCGATGCCAAACTTTGCACGATAGGAGAAGGAACCAGTGAGATACAGAAGCTGGTTATATCAAGGGAGGTTTTAAGATGATAACCATTGGCCAATAGCCATTGGCTATTGGTTCTCATTTCACTTCCTGCATTTGCACAAGCCTGTAATAATATCCTCCTTTCTGCATCAGCTCATCATGGTTTCCTCTTTCTACAATTTCACCTTTTTGTAGTACAATGATCTCATCAGCATGTCGTATGGTAGATAAACGATGGGCTATAACCAGTGATGTGCGGTTCTGCATCATGTTACTTATTGCATCCTGCACCAGTCTTTCACTTTCAGTATCAAGTGAGGATGTGGCTTCATCAAGTATCAGTATAGGCGGATTTTTTACCACCGCCCTTGCTATGGTCAGCCGCTGGCGTTCACCTCCACTGAGTTTACTTCCACGCTCACCTATGTTGGTAAGGAAACTTTTTTCCTTTTTGGTAATAAAATCATAGGCATTGGCAACCTTTGCCGCTTCTTCTACCTGGTGCTGATCAGCATCCTGTTTTCCAAGCCGTATATTATTTTCAATGGTATCATTAAATAAAATAGGTTCCTGCGTTACAATGCTGATCTGTTCCCTGACTGATTTCAAAGAATAATCCTTAATGTTTATCCCGTCTATCAATAATTCACCTCCACTTACATCATGAAACCTTGGAACCAGGTCTGCCAGTGTAGATTTTCCTGCACCCGAAGATCCTACAAGGGCCACGGTTTTTCCTTTTTCTATGGAAAGGTTGATATTCTTTAAAACCACTACGCCATCGTAAGAAAAACTTACGTTCTTTAATTCGATCTTTTTATTAAAGGACTCCAGTTTCTTCCCGTTTATATTATCATCAACTGTGCTTTCTGTATTTAAAATTTCTTCTATCCGGTCAATGGCTGCACTTCCCTTGCGCATATTACTGAAAGAAGTACTCAGTGATTTTGTTGGATTGATCAGGTTGTAGAACATCCCCAGGTAAGCAATAAAGAGAGAACCCGTAAGTCCAAGTGACTCATTCAGCACTAACTGTCCACCGAAATAAAGGATAATGGCGAATATCATCACACCCAGAAATTCCGACATGGGCGAAGCCATATCCCTTTTATGTGCTATCCTGTTCTTTACTAAAAAAAGGGTTTCATTATTGTCAAAGAATTTTTTTCTAAGCATGCCTTCTGAATTAAAGGCTTTGATCACCCTTAATCCTGACAGGGTTTCATCCAGGATTGACACTGATTCAGAATAGTATTGCGCTACGTCCTGCGATTGTCTTCTTAACGATCTGGTGATCCTTCCAATTACAAATCCAACTACAGGGATGCAAAACAATACAAACAAGGTTAGCTCCCAGCTTGTAACAGACAAAACGATCAGGGTAATGATAATGTTCAGCGGATCCCTTATCCATCCTTCAAGAGTTCCTATCACGGAAGCTTCCACTTCAAATACATCATTGGTCATCCTGCTCATTACGTCGCCTTTTTTCTTTTCAGTAAAATAACCTATGGGCAGGTGAAGCATCTTGTCGTAAAGCTCGTTTCTCAACCGGTTGACGATCTTGTTCTTTAAAGGATTCAGAACATAATAGGCCAGGTAGAGAAACAGGTTCTTAAAAAAAACTGAGATCACGATCAGTATGCAGATCAGCAACAGGGTATCCGTTTTACCCCTTGTGTCAATGCTGTTCCTTAAGGTATTCCTGATAAAAGCAACTGCAGGATTTTCTGTGGAGCTGGTAAGCTTTGCAGTGCCCGGTCCATCCGCATTAAAGATCATTTCAAGGAAAGGAAAGAGCATTCCCAGCGAAATCAAAGAAAAAACAATGGACAGGATAATGAAAAGAATATAAAGGAAAGCTTCACTCTTGTATTGTCGTATATATCTGAAAACTCTTGCGTAATTCTTCATTGGTGACTCCGGCACTAGGTTGGAAAGTGACAAAGTAACTAATTTTACTGCGAGTGCGGGCGTTTTGAGGAAAGCAGGATAATTAAGCTTTGCATATAAAGCCGGTTATAATAGAATAACAGTGTAGGCTCATCTATCTTTATCTTAGCTCCCTTGCTCAAAATAAATATCAGATCATGAATGAAGGAAAAAGACAAAAACAAATAGGTGGATTGCTGCAGGAAGAAATAAATGGGATTTTCCAAAGGCTGGGACTTGGCTTTGTTGATGGTGCCATGGTATCTATTTCTTCTGTTAAGATCACACCCGATCTGTTTGAAGCGAGGATATATATCAGTGTATTCAATGCAGCAGATAATAAAGCCATATTAAAAAAAATAGAAGAAAGAGCCTGGGAAATAAAAAAAGAACTGGCCTCGCGTGTAAAGAACCAGCTTCGAAGGATCCCCGAATTGAAATTCTTTCTTGACGATACGCTTGACCAGGTCTTTAAAATGGAGGAGCTGTTCAGGCAGATCAGGGAAGGGAAGGGAGAGGCCGGTGATGAGCCGGCAAACGGATAAGTTGACGATTGGCTGTTAAGCCTTCCCCGGGTGCTGACACTATTCTATTAATTAACCAAAAACAGGTGGCATCAACATCAAATTATAACTATCCCCATAAATGAACTTCCTCTTCGCCTGGAGATATTTCAAAGCAAAAAAAACCACCAATGCCATTAATGTCATTTCGTGGATCAGCATTGTGGCCATCGTAATTGGTACGGCATCGCTCATATTGGTGCTGAGTGTTTTTAATGGATTTGAAGGACTGGTGAAATCATTGTATTCTTCCTTTTATCCTGATATCAGGATCTCACCTGAATCAGGCAAACAAATTGTTCTGACGCCAGAGCAATTACAAAAGATCAAAAGCGTGAAAGGTGTTTTAGCTGTTTCCATGGTGGTGGAGGAAAGAGCGCTTTTGCAGAATAAAGCATCTGAGCTGGATTCGGCCGACTACCAGTCCATAATTTATCTAAAAGGGGTGGACAGTAACTACCAGAAAGTTACGGGTGTTGCCGATAACATTGTAGAAGGCGAATTCAATACCGGAACCGATGATGCGCCATTACTGGTACTTGGAGCCGGTATCCAGAATGCAGTAGGTGTAAGAGCCGACAGAAATATTAAACCGCTTGCTGTTTATATGCCCAGAAAAGGAGAGGTCAATCTTGCTGATCCCCTGCGTTCTTTAAGTGCAGAATCTGTAAATACATCCGGCGTTTTTATTATCCAGCAGGATTTTGATAACAAATATGCCATCACCAATCTTGATTTTATAAAGAGGATGTTATTGATGGATGAAAATAGTTACAGTGCCGCCGAAATTGCAATAGAACCGGAAGCGGATGCAGACGATACGGGGGAGGAGATCAAAAAAATACTGGGGGATAAATATCTTGTTCAAAACAGGTTTGAACAAAATGCCAGTCTTTTTTCGGTGATGCAGATCGAGAAATGGATCATCTATGCCATTCTTTCCCTGATACTGGTAGTGGCTGCATTTAATATGGTGGGAGCTTTGACCATGCTTGTACTTGAAAAGAAGCAGGACATAAGCGTATTGCATGCACTGGGTGCCAGGCGGAGCTTTATTCAGAATATATTTTTAAGCGAAGGATTATTGCTGGCATTGATAGGAGGTGGGGCCGGAATGCTTATAGCCTTCATAATAGCTGTATTGCAGGTGAAGTATAAACTTATTGAACTCCAGGGCAGCACCTTCATGATCGATCATTTCCCGGTAAAAATGGTTGTCTCCGATTTCATTCTTGTTGGATTTACCGTTTTGATCATAGCGCTAATCGCTTCATGGATCCCGGCAAGGAAAGCGGCCCTGCAGCAATTTGCACTGAGGGAAGAGTAAAGAAGGCCAAAAGCTTATGGCCTCTGGCTTTGCAGCGCTGATAAAACATTAAAGGAGGAAATGATAAAAGGCCGGTTTAAACCTAAAGCCAGGATCATTTTAATAGTCTCCCAAAGTTTGCGGCAGCTGTTCCAGCGCTTTCTTCAATTGCCCGTCATTTGGAGCCACACCATGCCAGTTGTGATCATTCTCCATGAAATCTACGCCCTTACCCATGATGGTTCTCATGATAATGGCAATAGGTTTTCCTTTTCCAAGCAATGATTTTGCTTCGGTGAGGGTGTGCACCACTTCATCCATATCGTTGCCATTCATTTCCAGGGTATGCCATCCGAAGGCGTCAAACTTTTCGCGGATATTGCCCAGGTCGTTTACTTTATATGTAGGACCGTCAATCTGCTGTCCATTCCAGTCGATGGTAGCAATAAGGTTGTCCACATTATGATTGGGAGCAAACATGATGGCTTCCCAATTCTGGCCTTCCTGTAATTCTCCATCGCCATGTAGAGAATAGACCACGTTTTGATCGTTATTTAATTTTTTAGCTAAGGCCGCACCAATGGCCACACTCATGCCCTGGCCAAGTGATCCGCTGGCTACTCTTATGCCCGGTAATCCTTCGTGGGTGGTTGGATGACCCTGCAGCCTGGAATTGATCTTACGAAAGCTGGCCAGTTCGCTTATTTCAAAATAACCCGACCGTGCAAGGGTAGAATAAAATACGGGGGAAATGTGACCGTTGGAAAGGAAGAATACATCTTCCTCACTTCCATTCATATCAAATTTCGCTGGATTATGCTTCATGATCCCGAAGTAAAGTGCGGTAAAAAATTCAGTACATCCCAACGATCCGCCAGGATGTCCACTTTGGCAACCATGAACCATTCTCAAACAATCTCTTCTTATCTGGCTTGCGATTTCTGTAAGTGCTGGCATAAATTTTTAATGATTTTAAAACTTTCCGGATCCATTTGAGTTGCAAATGTGCAACCTTTTAATTAAAAACTGTTTTGGTATTTTACTCATTATCTTTGAAGAACCAAGTTAAAATTACACACTAAAAAGTTTGAGCTTAACCGATGAAACCTAATTTTGCACCCCAAAATCCTGCTGAATGCTTAATGTGATGATGTGCGCTGCTGTAGCATTCTCCATTACTTATCTGGCCATCCCGGCCATAATGAGAGTTGCAGCAGAGAAAAAATTATTTGACCTGCCAGATGCCCGTAAGATACATACCAGGCCTATAGCTTCTCTTGGAGGCGTAGGCATATTCATTGGATTTTTGCTTGCTTTATTACTTACCGTTTCCGGAAAAGAGGCAACTGAATTTCAGTTTTATTTTGCTTCAGCCCTGGTTATTTTCTTCCTGGGATTGAAGGATGATATCCTCATTATCTCCGCAACAAAAAAAATTCTCGGACAACTGGCTGCAGCTGCTATTATCATCCATCTGGGTGGTGTGCGTATTGAAAGCATGCATGGTTTTATGGGTCTTGAAAAATTGCCTGAGGTATGGAGTTATTTTGTTTCCTATATAACCATTATAGTGGTGGTAAATGCCTATAACCTCATAGATGGTATAGATGGTTTGGCCGGAAGCCTGGGTATAGTAACCACCTCCGTTTTTGGAACCTATTTCCTCATGGCAGAATTGCCTGTTTACGCTATGCTTTCCTTTGCTATGGCAGGAAGCCTTGCTGCTTTTCTCTTTTTTAATTTCAATCCTGCCAAGATCTTCATGGGCGATTCAGGCTCCCTTTTACTGGGTTTACTGAATGCTATTCTTGTTATTAAATTCATTACTGTTGCTGATGCCCCGGGTGCCTATTTGCCTGTGACATCAGCGGTAGCCATTGGATTTTCCATTCTTATAGTTCCATTACTGGATACACTCAGGGTTTTCAGCATCCGCATACTGCAGGGCCGTTCGCCATTTACACCGGACCGCAATCATATTCATCACCTTTTACTCGACAGGGGCTTAAATCACAGACAGGTAACTTTTTCCTGCGTTGGTTTGAATATATCTTTTATTACCATGGCTTATTTTGGCCGCACGCTGGGGCCTACCGTTTTGATCTTTTTGATGATCGGAGTTTCATTTGCCCTGGTTGGAGCCCTGATATATTTCAAAAAGCCGGTTACCAAACTGGTTATTGCAAGTACGTTTCAGCACAACAAACCTGAACCTTCTGTTCAGCCTGCTACAAAAGTGGTGGCACTGAAAGCCGAAGCAGCAGTGGCGGAAAATTAAATGGGTTGAATGGCGATGGGGAGGTAAATGCTTCCTCAAAAATCATGATTCACGATCCTTCCTTAGATTTGCGCTACAAAATTGATAAGCTATGTCAGCAGAAGAAGTGTTGTTAACGCTGGAAATGGCCGAGGACTCCATGCAAAAAGCCATTAGTCATCTTGAAGTTGAACTCACTAAGATCAGGGCCGGAAAGGCTAATCCGCAGATGCTGGACGGTATTGTGGTAGACTATTACGGCACACCAACACCTATCAACCAGGTGGGAAATATAAGTGTAATGGATGCAAGGACCATCAGTATCCAGCCCTGGGAAAAAAACATGCTTCAACCCATAGAAAGGGCCATCATAGCTTCCAATATTGGCATCAATCCGCAAAATGACGGAAACATCATCAGGTTATTTCTTCCACCTCTTACAGAAGAGCGCCGCAGGGACCTTGTAAAAAGAGCACAGGGAGAAGGCGAACATTCCAAAGTTGCCATCAGGAATATCCGTCGCGATGCCATTGAGAATATCAAAAAAGCCCAGAAAAATGGCCTGAGCGAAGACGCTGCAAAAGATGCTGAAACCAATATTCAGGTGGTTACAGACAGATATATTGCGCTGGTTGAAAAACACCTGGGCAGCAAGGAAAAAGATATCATGTCCGTATAGTGAAGTAATAATATAATGCAGGCTATGCTGGCAGGATGGCGAGGTATATGCTGCATCAGGGGTGCTATACGCTACTTATCTATCTATTGTCAGGATTTCTTGAATCAGTTCAGGCAGAGGCCCGTCAGCAACCTGCGTAACCGGTTATCGATTGGCCAGATAAACCCCTCCGAGTATCAAACCTAAACATCCAACCTGTATCACCGTTATATCTTCTCCATATAGAAAGCCCCAGAAAATGGCTACTATAGGGATGGCATAGGTAACCAGAGAAGCAAAAAGACTTCCGGATCTTTGTATCAGCATATAAAACAGGGCAGTTGCTATGGCGGTACCCGCAATACCCAGCAGCACCACAATGCCCGTGGAATAAAGCGCTTCCTCATTATGCATGATCAAAGTAAATACACCCTGTTGCCATGTTACAATGGAGGCCGGAATAGCTATTATAGCCATGGAAATCGTGGCGATCTTTAGTGGATCAATTTCTTTTAAATAATTACCCACAATATTTACATTGATCCCGTACATAAGTGTAGCTAATAATATCAGCAGGGTGAAACCGTAATCGTTGATGGTTACGGAGCCCTGGGATAAGCTAAGTATCAGTAATCCAATAAATCCAACAAGCACACCCGCGATCTTTTTATTTTGAACCTTCATTTTAAAAAAGAAGATTCCGATCACAATAACAAACAGTGGTGTAAGTGAATTAAGGATGCCGGCCAGGGAACTGTCTATTTTCTTTTCAATGGCAATAGCAAACAAAAATGCAGGAAATAAATTTCCAAGCAATCCGGATAAGATAATCAGATGGATCTTGTTCAACGGCACTTTCCTGATGTGAAAAACTGCCATAGGAAGGAAGATCAATCCCGCAGCAGTAATACGTATAGCCCCAATCTGCCAGCCTGTAAGATCATCTGAGGTACGCTTCATCAGAATGAATGCACTTCCCCAGATCAGGGACAATATGATGAATAATGCCCAACTGGTGATATCTTTTTTTGCCATTAGCCTGCAAAAGTGCAGAAGTTTGTGGTGAATTAATATCTTTTTATGAACCGTCTTTCAGAATTATCAACCAGGGCTCCATCGGACATGGATAAAAAAGAAACTAAACAAAGGACTGCAGAACTACTTGATGAATTGAAAGAATTACAAAATCTTTTATATGCTGAAAATAAACATTCAGTACTGATCATTTTGCAGGGGATGGATGCAAGTGGTAAGGATGGGGCCATCAGGGAGGTATTTAGCGGATGTAATCCCCAGGGTGTTTCTGTGGTTTCTTTTAAGGCGCCAACAGAATTGGAATTAAGTCATGATTTCCTCTGGCGCATACATCGTAATGCTCCTTCCAGGGGCATGATCAGTGTTTTTAACCGCAGTCATTATGAAGATGTATTGGTTACCCGCGTACATAAATGGTGCGATGATGAAACCGCCAGAAAAAGGTTTGATGCCATCAATCGCTTTGAAGATTTATTAGTATTACACAATTCAACACTCATCTTTAAATTCTACCTGCATATTTCAAAAGACGAACAAAAAGAAAGACTTGATGAGAGACTGGAAGATGAACGGAAAAAATGGAAGTACAATAAAAAAGATAAGGAGGAAGCTAAATTATGGGACCGGTATATGCTGATGTATGAAGATGTATTTGAATATTGTGATAACGTTCCCTGGACCCTTGTACCCGCAGATCAGAACTGGTATAAAGAATACCTTATTGCAAAAACGCTGGTTGATGGATTGAAGGCTTTGGATATGAAATATCCACAAGTGAAGGAAATACCGTGACAAGATCAAACAAGAATGTTAATTTTAATTACACTTAAACATTACTGTTATGGCATTTTTTAAAGAATTCAGGGAGTTTGCCTTAAAGGGAAACGTAGTTGACCTGGCAATTGCAGTTATAATTGGAGCAGCCTTTGGCGCCATCATATCTTCATTGGTCGACGATGTTATCACACCGCTATTGTTAACTCCGGCCCTGGAGGCGGCCAATATCAAAGACCTGGATCAGCTCACCTGGGGTGCTGTCAAGTACGGCAATTTCCTCGCTGCCATCATAAAATTCATTATAGTGGCACTGGCCTTATTCTTTATTGTGAAGGGGATCAATAGGATGAAGCGTGAAAAAGAAGCTCCGGCAGCCACACCAAAAGCCCCTGAGTATAGTTTGCAGGAAAAATTGTTAATGGAAATAAGGGATTCTCTTAAGAAATAGACACTAAGTTGTGTAAAACCTCTGTTTCTTCCCTTGACGAAATATCATATTTTTGCTTAGTCCCGTTAAATAACGGGACTTTTTTATTAAACCAGAAAAGTGTGAGCACGTACCAGATAAAATTGCCCCAGTTTGAGGGACCATTCGACCTTCTTTTATTTTTCATTGAAAGAGATGAGCTGGATATTTATAATATTCCCATTACCCGGATCATAAATGATTTCCTGGCTTATATACATGCCCAGGAGTCGTTGAATATTGAATTGTCGAGTGAATTCATTTTATTCATTTCAACTTTGATGCGGATCAAAGCAAAAATGTTGTTGCCAAGAAAGGAAGTGGATCCGCTGGGAAATGAGATAGATCCGAGGCAGGAACTGATTGACAAGATCCTTGAATATAAAAAGTATAAAGAGGTTGCTGCTCAAATGGCAGAAATGGAAGCAGATCGCATGCTCATGATCAAACGTGGTAATATTCAGAAAGAATTATCACAAATTGGTGAAGAAGCCAGTGAAGGTACCGAAGTGCAGACCATTACCATGTTCAGGCTGATGAAAGCTTTTGAGCGGGTAATGCAGAAATACCACGACAGGTTCAATAAACCGGTACACACTGTAGTGCGGTACAATTATTCCATGGAGCAAACCAAGACTGATATGATCTCACTGGCTCAGGGTGAACGCACCTTGTCTTTTGAAAAAATATTTTCAAAGGCGGAGAACCGGGTACACGCCATTTTCATGTTTCTTTCCATGCTGGAGCTGGTGCAGGGTAAATTTCTGCGCATCATAACCGGAGAAGGTCAGAATAATTTCATAATTGAATACAATGAGGTGCAGGAAGGATTGACCGATGAAGAGCATATGAGGCTGTTATGAGCTTTGAACTAATGAGCATTGAGCCAGCAGCTACAAGCGTACCTTCCTTCAGATATAAATCTAAAAGAAAGAAAAGGATCATTTGGTTAGTCTATGATCCATAACAGAATGGGATCTTTTGCGCCCTTGATCAATGCCTGTAATTCTATTAAAAATGCAGGAGATACTGTAGGACATCCATTGCTCTGGCATATTTCCTCTTTTACTTCATGATCAGGTACGCATTCATGTGAATGCAGCACCACATACCGTTTGAATGCGTTACTGTTGGTGGGATCAAGGCCGTGTAATTTAAAAGCAAGCCCGAATTTTCCATAATAGGCATATCCAATTTTATATTTCCCCAGCGAAGAACAGCCACAGCCAACCCTGTTATCATATTTCACTTCTTCAAGCCAGTATTCATTGCAGTTGCCATGTGTTACAAGGCCTGCATTTATGATACTGTCATTTTTCAGATCATAAATAAAAAAACGTTTTTTACCGGAAGGTATATCCAGGTCAAGAAGAAAAAAATATCCATCATGGTATCGCTCCTTTGAAATGAAGTCTTTTGCATGAGCTGCAATCTGAATATGTTTGGATGATGGAATGGAAGGTTTTACAAATACCGCTTCGTGTTTCGGAAGATGGAGTGCTTTTAATTTCTTTCCCTGCGGGGTAATGGAAAAGGCAAGCATGATCAATAAGGCAGGTATCAAAATATACAGTAGGATCTTTTTCATAAAAAACGTTATGCTGAGATGCATAACGTTTTAAAATCCACAAAAATTTCAGGAATATCCTTCTCTGCACATAACTTAGTATAGCCTCCATTGATATAATTCATATTCTTTAAGATCAAAACATCTTTACATGTTCTTATTGGAAACATATCATTGCTCATTTTTTTGAAGGCTGTCACTCCTTCATCGGGTAGCAATTCCATGCTGTATTTCAAAATGAAATTTGGCTATTTACCGAATCGCCATCCTGCATAAACCTGCACCACGTTATTTTTAGCGTCTTCACTACTGAATGATGGCATTTGACCTGTGGACATGGACTCATATAATTTATTCAGGCTTACGTTATACCGTGCACCAATCAATAAGCCCTTGTATGGGTGAA
>CBIHLW010000002.1:0-25151 GCA_966210755.1 uncultured bacterium | reverse complement strand
TTGAAAAAGCTGCAAAATCCGCAGGAGCCAGTTATGCTCTATGGGATGTTGAGAAAAAAGACCTTACGGTTACCTATAACAGCACTTCTGTAAATATGGCCAAAATTGAAAAAGCTGTTGCAGCCGTGGGTTATGATACTCAGAATGAGAAAGCAACCACTGAAGCATATAATAAATTACACGAGTGCTGTAAATACGAAAGAACCGCTGCAGACCAGGCAAAGGCCAATTGTTGTGCAGATTGCAAAGACGGTAAATGCACTGGAGATAAATGTGCAGATTGCTGCAAAGATGGTAAGTGCACTATGATGATGGATTGTTGTAAGGATGGTAAATGCGAAATGCATTCATCAGAAAATCACGCAGCAAAAGCTGATGGGAAATCCTGTTGCAAAAAATCCTAACCTCAAAAATTTACCAATATGAAATCATTTATAATGACCCTGGTGGTCATGAGCCTGGCCTTTATTTCCAGGGCCCAGACAACAAAGGTTTCACTAGAAGCAGGCGGACTTACCTGTTCTATGTGTTCCAAGGCGGTATTGAATGCCCTGGAGGAAGTTGAAAACGTAGATAAAGTGCGTGTTGACATTAAAAACCAGCAATACCATATCAGTTTTCAGGATGATTCAAAAATTGATTTTGATAACCTTGCCAGGGCGGTTGAAGATGCTGGTTTTTCAGTTGCCGGTTTCATTGTCAACACTGAGGTAAAGAACACAACACTTCAGAAAGACAGTCATATAAAAATTGGCAACCAGTACTTTCATTTTTTGAACGCGTCCAATCAGAAGCTTGATGGCAGTACCAGCTTTACCATTGTAGATAAGAATTTTACCTCTGCGAAGAATTATAAAAAATACAGCAGCATGAGTAAAATGGAATGTGTACAGGATGGAAAAGCTTCTTCATGCTGCCAGGCAGACAATGTAAAAGAAGGAACAAGGATCTATCACGCAATCATTTAAACATACAGCCTTCTGCCCCTGGCAGAAGGCTTTTTCTTATGATCAGAATTTTTATCAGCTGCCTCATTATGGCAGCAGGTCTCAATAGCATTTCACAGGAGCTGTACGTATTCAGCGAACCGGCATCAAATATGCCCGCTCATACACTGACACCAAAATTGTCAACAGGTTTTGGCAGAGGCTATAACAATGAGAACATGCTGCGCCTGAACACCGAGCTCCAGGCAGGTTTTAATAAAAACTTCATGGCACACCTGGGCGTTACATTTTCCAATATGAATTCAACCGCCAGGAACATGCAGTTTGAATCTGTTTACCTATTGGGTAAATACCGCTTTCTATCGATTGACGATATGCATAAACATTTCAGGATGGCTGCGTTTTCAAGAATGAGCTACAGCAGGAATGATTATCATTTTGAAGAGGTAAATATCATGGGTGACCGAAGCGGAATTCAAATTGGCCTGATAGCCACTCAGCTATTAAAAAAACTTGCTGTATCAGGAACGCTTGCTCATACGCAGGGCCTCGATGCATCGAGATACGACAAGGTGTTTTACAATCCCGGAAGAACCTATGCATCCATAGACTATTCCTTATCGGCCGGTTATCTTATTCTTCCTTTTGAATATAAAAGCTACGACCAGCTTAATATGAATGTATACGCTGAGTTGCTCGGACAAACAACCATTGACAGGAAAACATTTTTTCTGGACCTTGCACCAGCCATTCAGTTCATCATCAAAAGCAATACAAAGCTGAACCTCGGATACCGGTTCCAGTTGGATGGTAATCAGTTCAGGGGGATTCAAAACAGTTTCCTCATAGCGGTTGAACACACTTTCTACAATGCTTTAAAGAAAAAAAACTAGGCAGGATTCACAAGTATGTTCCTTGCCACCTTATCACTTAGCTGAACCGGTTTCTTATTCACCCGGATGGTAAAGGAATGATCATATGCATGCTGATCAATGATCCTGATCCTGGTGCCTGGCGCTATTTCCAGTTTTCCAAGGTAGGCAAGGAAATCATCATTGGTCTCAGCCAGGTTTACCACCTGGTAGTTCTTTCCTTTCTGGCAGGATGATAAAGGAATGGAAGCATTCAATTTGATCCTGCCCGACTTATCCGGGATGGGATCGCCATGCGGATCGAAAGAAGGATGGCCAAGGAAAAATTCCAACCTGTCTATGAGGTCTGTGGATTCAATATGCTCAAGCTGTTCTGCCAGCTCATGTACTTCGTTCCATTTGTATTGAAGCTTCTCCACCAGAAACACTTCCCATAACCTGTGTCTCCTGATAATAAGCAGGGCTTTCTTTTTCCCTTTCTCGGTAAGCATGATAGACTTATCTGACTTTACCTCTACCAGGTTGCGGACAGAAAGTTTCCTCACCATTTCAAGTACTGTGGCCGGGTTCAGGCCCATGGCCTTGGCCAGTGCAACATTATTGAGTTTCCTGATATCCTTTGTTGACAGGCTGTAAAGGGCCTTCAGATAATTTTCTTCTGAGTGCGATGCAAAATGGGGCATGAACAAAAATAAAAAGGAAAGCCAGCAATAAAAAATTTGGTATACCAAATAAATTTTCTTTGTATTTTCAAATATTTATTATTTTTGATGCCATATGTACTGGCTCGCTAAAATTATCATAGTGTTGTTGCTGTTGGCTTTTAATCAACTGGTTTATTCGCAAAGCCAGCTAAAAGGGATAGTAAAGAATGGTGACCAATATGCAGCTTCTGCCACGGTATCTTTTCAGAAACAACATACCATCACAGATTCTGCAGGAAATTTTTTATTTGAATCAGTGAAGCCTGGAAAACACCTGCTTCATATCAGCATGACAGGTTTTGAGCCCTATCATAATATGGTTGTGATCGGGAATAATGACATAAAGGAGATCATTGTTGAATTGAGTCCACATGCTTCTTCCCTTGATGCCATTGTTATTACCGGTACAATGAAGCCAATGAAGAAACTGGAAAGCCCGATAGCCGTTGAAGTGTATAGCCCTGCATTTTTTAAAAAAAATCCATCTCCCAGCATATTCGAATCACTTCAAAATGTAAACGGCGTAAGGCCTCAGATCAATTGCAGTGTATGCAATACCGGAGATATCCATATCAACGGCCTTGAAGGTCCTTATACCATGGTCACCATCGATGGAATGCCTATTGTAAGCAGCCTGTCTTCGGTTTATGGCTTATTTGGCATACCCTCAGAATTAATAGAAAGAGTTGAAATAGTAAAAGGGCCTGCTTCAGGATTGTATGGCTCAGAAGCCATTGGAGGATTGATCAATATTATAACCAGATCGCCAAAGAAAGCGCCTGCATTTTCTGCCAGTGTAATGGGCACAAACTGGAAAGAGATCACGACTGACCTTGGGTTGAAGTGGAAATTAAAAAACTGGCACGCGCTTCTTGGCATCAATTATTTTAATTACACAAAACCATACGACAAGAATCAGGATGCCTTTACTGATGTTACCCTGCAGCACAGGATCAGCCTTTTCAATAAGTGGAGTCTGGAAAGAGACAAAAACAGGGTACTCTCTCTTGCAGGAAGATATTTTTATGAGAACCGGTGGGGTGGTGATATGAGATGGAATGAAAACTTCAGGGGCACTGATAGTATCTATGGTGAAAGCATTTACACAAAAAGATGGGAGTTGATAGGAAATTACCAGTTGCCCATAAAACAAAGCATGCATTTTTCCTTTTCAGCCACCGGTCATGAACAGGATTCATATTATGGCATCACGCCTTATATGGCGCGTCAAAAGATCATGTTTGGACAATTGTTATGGGACATTAATAAAAAACACCACAATTTATTATTCGGACTTTCGGGCCGTTATAATTATTATGATGATAATTCTACCGCCACAACGGATACACTTACCGGAAAAAATATTCCTGACCAGTATTTTCTGCCTGGCATATTCGGCCAGGATGAATGGAAATTAAATTCCCATCACACTTTATTAGTTGGATTGCGCTACGATCATCACCATGCACATAAATCCATTATCACACCACGGATTGCCTGGAAGTGGAGCATGAACAACAAACAAGTTCTCAGGCTGAATGCAGGAACCGGTTTCAGGGTAGTGAATATTTTCACAGAAGATCACGCTGCACTCACAGGAGCCAGAGTAGTGGAAATAAGGGAAAAACTAAAACCTGAAAAAAGTTATAATATCAATGTAAATTATGTGCATCAGCTGGGCGCACATTCATGGCCTGTGACCCTTGACCTGTCGGCCTGGTATTCCTATTTCCACAACCAGATATTTGCAGATTATGCAACAGATCCAAACAAGATCATTTATAATAATCTGAACGGACACGCCATTTCAAAAGGCTTTACCATCAATATTGAATCACATATCAAACAAAGATGGAAAGGGTTGTTTGGCATCACGGTTCAGGATGTAGCAAAAGTGGAGACCATTAATAACAAAAAAATCCATTCAACACCACTGCTCACCGAGAGCTGGAGCGGCACCTGGTCAGTAACCTATACCCTGCCCCAAAATGGTTTAACTTTCGATTATACCGGTAATATTTACGGACCAATGCTATTGCCATTGATCTCTCCTCTTGATCCAAGGAAAAAACAATCTCCGGTCTGGAGTATTCAAAATATACAGGCAACAAAATGGATCTCCCAAAAAATAGAATTGTTTGCAGGTATAAAAAACCTGTTGAACTGGACTCCTGCAAAAAACAATCCTTTCATTATTGCAAGAACCCATGATCCATTTGATAAGAAAGTGGAATATGATGCGAATGGGAAAATAATGTCAACCGCAGAAAATCCCTATGCCTTAAGTTTTGATCCCACTTATATATATGCCCCCAATCAGGGCCTGCGGGTATTTTTTGGAATGCGTTTCAAGGTCAGACAATGATGAATGAAGCAGGATAAATAGTTTTACACCATCTCTTCTTATTCTTACTGGTTTAAATAATATCACTGTGGAAAGAGGCAAAAGCTTCCGCCCACCCAGTCTTTGTCCTTATTGTATCTCACACCAATCATTTTTCCCTTGCTTAACCGGGATAGATTACTTGCAGGTACAGGGCGCAAGGCACCATCCTGCCAGAAATAAAAGATCCTGATCTCAACCTTGGCCGGCTCGCCAGGCGTTTCTATTGCCTCTGCATATTGAACCTTTTTTTGAATGATCCAGTTTTCAGGGTCGCTGATCTGTTCAACTTCCTCTTTCGTTACATCAATGATCACACCCTGCCCGGCAAAAGAATACAAAGGCTTCACTACATAGTTCTCCAGATCTGCAGGCAGTTGCTTCTTATCCAGGAAATGCGTTTCAGGAACATAGGGATGCCTGATAAAAGGCAGTGTGTATTTACTTAACCTGTAAAACCAGTTGGGGTGCGGCACCCAGGTAAGATCGAGTTCCATCTGGAATAATTTTCCCTTCTCCTGCACTTCCTTTGGTTGTTGAAAAAGATCATCGAAGATCACCCGGTTATAGATCCTGTTGATCCTTGTTTTTTTCCCGTTGTTCAGATAAAATAATTGCCTGCCCTCCTGTATGACCTCGGTAAGGCAAACTGTTTTAATGCCCAGTAATTTTTCCGTAGCATAAAAATCAACCTTTGTTTTTTGCTGGTGCGGAAAAACCTCGAGCAGAATTACATTTTCAGGACGCTCACCGGCAATGATCGTATTTTTTAAAACTGATATGTATGCATGCTTATCAAATCCATTCAGGTAAACATCCCAGCCCTCAGGATGTTCAAAATGACGGGCATGCACTTCAGGAAGTAACACCTGCCAGGCAAAAAGCGATGGGAATCCCTGCATTTCTATCATCTGGGGTTCCAGTTCTCCCTCTTCATTCCTGCATACACCAAAATCAAAAGCTATGCAATGCGGAAAATCATTTTCTTCCGGCACGCGAAGATGGGCAGGAATGGCTTTGTCACTCTGCATTTTATATTCCGGCCGGGTGATCACATCAATAATGGTTTCGCAGGCCGAAAGAATTTTATCCTTAAAAAATTCAGGAACAAAAACAGGGGTTTCGGCCACCCTGAATTCCAGATGCCCCGGAAAAAGTTCTGAAAGTTCCTTTACATAGGCCTGGTACTTGTCAACCGAAAATTCCTTATTGTATTGCTCTCTTAATGCCGGAACCATGGTTCAATTTGAATCAAGTTAAGTTGAACAGGCAAACAGGCAAAAAAAATCCCGGTGAAAACACCGGGATTAATTCGTTCAGGCGCAGTTATGAGTTAGCTTTTTCAAAGGGTCAGACGCCTGTGGACTTTCGAAAGGATTGGATTGACTGGTTTTCTAAGGTCTGGATTTTAAAATGGTTTTCTTAAGATCCGGATTTAGGATTTTGGTTTTTCTTAGCGGTGTAAAGATGCAATGCAGGAAGGGCAATAAATGAATAAAGGCAGGATAATTCCATATTGTAACTGATAAATTTAACCGCTGATAAAGGAATTACTTATCTATATGACTGAAAAATGCAAAATGTAAAATGCAAAATCTAACATTCAGGTTCAATTGCTCTGTAATGGTGACCCGTGAAGGATTTGCCGGGCTTACCTGGCCATATACAATCTGAAGGGATACAGTTAATCCTAACAAAATTTAACAAAATACCCCGCAAGTTGCGGGGTAAAAATTGTCAGGCGTTGAGAACCTGGCTTGTGTTCTTTGGTTTTTCACTGGTATTGTTATGGTCTTTTCACATATTGGATTTGTTTTTCATAGGCCAACAATATCAAATATCATCAACTTCATATTATCTGCAATGACCCTGGTGTATTATGATTCGTGCCTACGAACAAATTTTAAACCAGAATACTTAATATCACTTACTTTGTTATTATAAGTTGACCAGGATCATGCAAAACAACTCTGAGTTCCATCTTTCACCTGAAAATATTGAAATCAGGTATATCCAAAAGAAAGACAATGCTGCGCTGGCCGGCATCATCAGATCCACGCTGAAAGAATTTGGCGCCGATCACCCAGGTACCGTTTATTATGACGAATCAACTGATCATCTTTTCGAAATATTCAATTCGGAACCCCTGTCACAATACTTCGTGGCAGAATATCAGGGACAATTAATGGGCGGTGGCGGTATCTATCCAACAGAGGGTTTGCCTGTTGATACATGTGAGCTTGTAAAAATGTATTTGTTGCCGCAGGCCAGGGGCATAGGATTAGGCAGCAGGCTTATTCAAACCTGCATTGATACGGCTAAAGAAAAAGGATTTTCAAATATTTATCTCGAAAGCATGCCTGAACTGGAAAAAGCATTGAAAACCTATGAGAAATTTGGATTCGAATACCTGAATGGCCCCATGGGAAATTCAGGACATTTCGGTTGCGAAAAATGGATGCTGAAATACATTGGCCAGTAATTATTGTTCAGGGGTCTGCTCTACTTCATACACCGGACTAAATAGATAAAGTCTTTTTGTTTTAACCTCCACACATTTAAATCTCTTTCTCACCTTTTCGCCCTTCCTGAAAATTTTTCCATCGTGTGTTTTAAACAAAGACCCTTCTGCAACGGTTTCAACAAATACCAGGTTCGATTTCTTTTCATCATAAGTCCTGAGCACGCGCATCAGATCCTCATCTGCACAACTGGATGCAGCAGGATCGTGCAGGGATTTCAATAAAGTAGATTTGATATCGGCAGGGAATACGTTATGCTCAATGAACTGTGCCAGTAATTGTGCAAATACATTTTTCCATTCCTTTCCATGTGCAGCAACGCGGTTACCAAACTTTTCAAAAGTTAAAAGGTGGGCCAGTTCATGCAGCAGGGTTACAAGAAAGGCATATTGATTAAGATTTCCATTCACACTGATGCGGTGGTTCTTATCCAGCATCCGGTGCCTGTAGTCGCCCAATACAGATCTTCTTTCCCTGGCTACCGTAAGATGTACATGATGTTGTTGCAAATAGGCCAATACAGGATCAAAAGTTCCTGCAGGCAAATAATCCTGCAAAGCAGAAATGTGTGCTTCCTTTTTAGCCATGGGTCTTTTGCTTCAACATCTTCATTAAACCACTTACCTCAAGAAAAGTATAAACCAGGTAAAGACCCATGCAGGTAAACAATGCCGGTTTATTGATGTCCTTCCTGTAAATGGAAATGTATACGAATGCTGCAATCACTATCAGAAACATCTTCAACATAATACTTCCCATCACAGTTCTCATGAAAACATTGGGATTAGGGTTATGCAATCCCCTCAGCGCAACAAGAAATGAAATAAGGGTGAAAACAAACAAAATGGCATTGCCGGCAATCAGGGTTTCCTGGTCTGCGCCCCAATTTTCCAAAGCGTTTCTTCCAACAACAAAAATCACATTCAATATAACAAACAATATAAGAACGGGCATAAACCCTTTAAGTTTTCCTTTCATCAATATCCTGTTTTCTTTTGGAAGTTGCTTTTATCATTTTATATATCATCAGCCCCAAAACTAATAAAGGAAGTAACCAAACCATCAGTGGGAAAGAAATACCCATCCACTGGTCGGCCTTATATCCGGCAAAAACGGCAATGCCAAGAGATACAAAAATTTGTGTCCCCAGACCAGCATACCGTAAAAGATCTTTATTGTTACTTCGCCTCTGCTGTTTGTACATCCGCATTATTCATTAGAACCACGCTGCCTGCCTGGGCTCCCATCTGGCATTTCCCATTGAATACGGCACTTGGGTCTATCTGCAATTTGGCGGCAAAAATGTTGCCTTCAATATTACCCTGCTCTTTCAGTTGCAGTAACTCCTTAACGTGGATATTTCCCTTTACTTTTCCAACAACATCTGCATTGGCGCCCTCAATGTTACCTTCCACATAACCCCCGGGACCTACAATGATCTTTGATGAACTCTTCACGTTGCCATGAATGGTACCGTCGATCCTCAGATCGTTTTCGCTTTTAACATCGCCTTTGAAAATGGTACCCGGAGAAATGAGGGTTGCACTGTTTGATGAGCTTCTCTCTGAAGCAGACTGGTTTTTTTCTTTGTTGAACATAGGAGTGGTTTTTATAATTATTGGTTGATCACAATATTGGTCAGTCACTTGATTCTTCAGCCCTGGGCACCTGCAATTGCACCGTATCCAGCTTCACATCGGTATCACCTGCAATCATTTTTTGTATGCCCTTGCTGTATTGCTCGTGGTAATATAGTTGTTTTTCCAAAGAATCCGTAACGTATTTTAATTCCCGGTACTCTCGGTCCATATGCGCATTGCCATAACCCGGAATGTAATATTTAAGCGGCGTAAACACAATCAGGGCCACAGTAAGCCCAACCAGTAGTACAAATATCGTACTCAGCATTACATATACACTCATGCGGGAAAGGCGGAAAGTCACCACTTCTTCATAAGTATCATCATTCATTACAACCAGCCGGTAACGGTTCCGCAACCGTTGCAAGGTGTCACCGGCATCCAGTTTTGCCATAGTTCGGTTTTGCGATAAAGGTAATAAAACGGAATTCAGTCCGTTAAATTGCCATTTTCTTATAAAAAAAACGGCTTCCTTCTATACTAAAATCTTTGAATTTCAGTTTATAAGACCTTAGTTTGCGACTGAAAAATGAGAGAACGCTGTTACATTGTGCTTAGCCTTGGCTTGATCCTGGTCAATTCCCTGTTCCTGTCCGCCTACGCGCAACTTGGTTTCGACCTTAAAATAGACAAGCCGGAACCATATGAGGAGCGGGTACTACGAGCAGAAAAACCCCAGGACAAACCCCTCCGTGCACAGGGACGGTTCTTTCAGAATTTAACCACACATTACAATTATTTCTTTAATGCCAATACCAAGATCAATGAAGTGATCGATGCAGCAAAGCGCTCCTTCAAAGATGATTACACCACCCTTCTTCCTTTTTACAATTATTCGCTTGATGCAACGGCTGCCAGCAGTACTGAACTGGATTCTGTGGTATATAAAGCACAAACAGGCATCGTGATGCATGACCTGCGAAACGACTGGATCGACAATATGTACCTGCTCTGGGGTGCAGCCTGGTTCCTCGAGAAAAAATTTGATTCGGCCTCTCTCATGTTCCAGTTCATTAATTATGCTTTTGCAGAAAAAGAAAAGGATGGCTATTACCGGTATATCGGCAGCAGGATGGATGGTAGCAATGCACTCACCATATCAACGAAGGAAAAATCTAAAAATGTTGTGACACCCCCCAGCAGGAATAACGCATTCATATGGCAGGCACGCACCATGATTGAAATGGGAAATATGGCAGAAGCCGGAAGTTTGATCGTAACCTTAAAAAATGACCCGCATTTTCCTGAAAGATTGCACCAGGACCTTGAAGAAGTACAGGCCTACTGGTTCTATAAACAAAATATGTGGGATAGTTCCGCATATCATCTGCTGAAGGCCCTGGACCAGGCAAAGAACAAACAGGAAAAAGCCAGGTGGGAATACCTGGCTGCACAAATGCTTGAACGTGCGGGCAGCAGTGAAGAGGCGCAAAAATGGTATACAAGATCCATCGCACACACTACAGATCCTGTAATGGATGTGTATGCCAGACTGAATCTTGTGCGCATCCGCAAGGACACAACTAAAAATTATATAGATAAGAATATTGCTGAACTTATTAAAATGGCCAGACGTGATAAGTATGTCGACTATCGCGATGTGATCTATTACATGGCTGCACAAATGGAATTGGAACGAAAAAATTTTGGAGCTGCACAGAAACTTTTGCTCAAAAGTGTGAAGTACAACAATAATAACCTGGCCAGCGGAAAAAAGACCTACCTGATGATTGCCGACATGAGCTTTGATCAGAAAAGATATCTGGAGGCTGCTGCTTTCTACGACAGTATTCAAACCAGAGACCTTGAAGAAGGAGAAATGCAAAGAGTGGAACAAAGAAAAAATATGCTTACCAGGATCGTGGCGCTCTCCTCTACCATTACCCGCCAGGATAGTTTACAAAGAATTGCCAGCATGCCTGAGGAAGAAAGAACGGAATACATTGAAGACCTTGTAAAGCAATTAAGAAAGCAACAGGGCCTTGAAGAAATCACACCCACCTCAGGTGGTTCCACTGCAAAAACAAATGCGCCAACCGACCTTTTCACAACCCAACAAAAAGGTGAATGGTATTTTTATAATGCAACCCTGAAAAAGCAGGGTAATTCAAATTTTAAACAAACCTGGGGCAACAGGCCCAATGTAGATAACTGGCGTCGCTTCAGCGATGTAAGCCAGCAATTGAATTCAAACCAGCTGAGCCCCATAAAAGGTGCCAATAAAACAGTTGAAACCAACGACCAGCTTGACAATTCTCCAAGCTATGCATCGTTATTAAAAAATCTTCCCTTAACAGCACCGCAACTATCTGCTTCAAATGATTCCATACGTAATGCACTTATCAGCCTTGGTAAGATCTACCTCAATGAAGTGGAAGACGTGGCTGCAGCCATTGAAACTTTTGAGCAGTTAAGGACCCGCTTCCCTGATAAGGATTATGTGAATGAAGAAGTGTTGTTTAATCTTTATTATGCTTATAAAAAATCAGGAAATGAAGTTAAAGCAGAGGAGATCAAAAGATCCCTGCTTGAACATTATGCTGATTCCAGATTTGCATCCATACTACTTACCGGTAAAGATCCTTCATCCGTAAATAATAAAGAGGAAGCCACCAACGCTTATGAAAGCATTTATGACCTTTTTCTTGCAGGCCGTTTTACAGATGCCATAGTTGCAAAGAAGAAAGCAGACAGTATATACAAAACTAATTATTGGGAACCCCAGTTGCTTTACATAGAATCGGTGTACCATATCAGGCAGAGAAATGACAGCCTCGCCAAAGACCTGTTGCAAACCCTCATCAGCCAGAATGATAATGTTCCACTTGCTGCAAAGGCACAAACCATGATTGATGTGCTGAACAGGAGAAACGAGATTGAAGCAGAATTAACTGCTTTGCAAATCGTTCGTCCGCAGGAAGAAGTAATAAAATTACCCGGACAGGTAAAATCAGATCCGGTAAATATCCAGCGCGATAGCCTCATCACTATACCAAAGACACAGGTTAAGGACAGTTCTGTTGCCCTGCCAAAAAAAGATATTGCAATAAATCATCTGCCTAAACCAGCTATCGATACCAGTCTTACCCGTGTTCCTGTTAACCAGACAAAGAAAGATACTGTTGTTGCGATTAAGGATCCTGTAAGCCAGCCCCGGCTCCATCCCTCAGGATACATGATAGATTCCACCACCAGGCATTTTGCCATGATCATACTTGACCGTGTGGATCCATTGTTTGTAAATGAAGTAAACAATGCCTTCCAGCGTTATGGCCGTGACAGGTATTATAGCCAGCCATTTGAATACACGCTGAAAGACCTCGATGCGGATAAAAAGATCCTCCTTATAGGATATTTCAATTCAGCAAAAGAAGCCGCTGAGTTTATTCAGAGAGCCAAACCTTCTGCAGCCTCTGAGATCATGCCCTGGCTAAAGGCAGATAAATACTCATTTTCCATCATCACGGATTACAATCTTGATTTATTGCTTCAAAAGAAAGATCTTAACCAGTATGCCCAGTTTTTGGATCAGGTTTTGCGGATAGGAAAGTAGCCTTTATTAAAGGTGTGATGGTTAGTATGCTAAAAAGCTTCTCTGGTTTAGGAGATACTGAACCAAAGATTTTTAACAATTCTATGCTGGCCCGCTGGTTCATTTCAGCCCTGTGAGTAAGCCTGACATGCCGAACTTTAACAGAACAATTTTTAACCTTCTATTGCACCTGATTTTATAGCTTTGAACGGGTTTTAAGAAAAGAGATGAAACGCTTTAAGTTTGCTTTTCTTCTTACCATTTTGTCCTTAACGATATCACCATGAAAAAAAGCATTCGCATCTTCTGGATCATTTTACTAAGTGGATTTGGAACATTTGTTTTTCTTATTCTCCTGATCATGCTGGGCGTTTTTGGTAAACTGCCTTCATTACAGGAACTGGAAAATCCAACCATCCTTCAATCTTCTGAAGTGTATGCAACTGATGGTACCCTCATGGGTAAATATTATAGTGAAAGAGGAAACAGGAGCATTGTGAATTACAGGGATATTTCCAAACATGTGATCGATGCACTGGTGGCAACTGAAGATGAAAGATTTTATGATCATTCAGGAATAGATTTCAAAAGAACTTTAAGCGCTATCATTTTTATGGGAAGCCGCGGTGGCGGGTCAACTATTACACAACAGCTTGCATTGAATCTGTTCAATGGAGATCGGGCAAGTAATCCATTTATCCGGGGTGTTCAAAAGCTGAAAGAATATGTAATATCCATCCGGCTTGAAAGGAATTTTACTAAAGAAGAGATCATAGCCCTTTACCTGAATGCAGTTCCTTTTGGTGATAATGTTTATGGAATTAGAAATGCTTCAAGAACCTTTTTCTCAAAAGAACCTGACCGCCTTTCCATTGAAGAAGCAGCAGTACTCGTTGGTATGTTAAAAGGCAATTCCATTTATAATCCCAGAACACATGCCAAACAATCCAAGGACAGGCGAAATGTGGTGTTGGGACAAATGGAAAAAAACGGATACATCACAAACGCTCAGTTCAACAAATTAAAAAATACACCAATTGTATTGAAGTACCGGAAGATGGATCAGAATGCAGGATATGCACCTTATTTCAGGGAAGAGGTATTAAAAGATGAAGTAAGGTCTATTCTCAAAAACCTTGAAAAATCAGATGGAGGTGAATATGATATTTATAAGGACGGGCTTAAGATCTATACTACCATCAATCCAAAAATGCAGCAGTATGCGGAGATAGCCATGGCCCAGCAGATGCCCATGTTGCAGCGTTCTCTCAATAAGCAGCGAAACATAAAAACGGGAAGTGTCTGGAAATCGCACCAGAACGTATTGGATGCGGCAATGAAAAACAGCGACCGCTGGAAAAACCTGAAAGAAGAAGGACTTAGTGATGCACAGATCAAAAAAACTTTCTCTGTTAAGGTACCAATGAAGATTTTTGCCTGGAATGGCAACAGGGAAGCAGATACTGTGATGACACCTATGGATTCTATCAAATACCACAGGCAAATGATACAGTCAGCTTTCATGGTTATGGATCCAACAACGGGCGAAGTGCGTGCATGGGTAGGCGGCATTGATTATAAAACTTACAAGTTCGACCATGCGCAACTGGGCGTAAAAAGACAGGTAGGCTCTTCTATCAAACCTTTGTTGTATGCCAAAGCCATAAACGACAGGATATTTCAGCCAACTGATATGGTTCAGGATGTTCAGCAACAATTTGGAAAAGGACAGCTGGTTCCGGCTACCTCAAAAACCTGCAGGGGAAATACCATTTCAATGGCATCGGCCCTTGCCTGGTCAAAGAACTGTGCCACAGCATATATCATGAAAGAAGTGGGAACGGAAAATTTTGTAAGATTTCTTGAACAGGATCTGAGCATTCCATCCGAGATACCCGAATATCCATCCATTTGTCTGGGTTCCTGCGACCTTTCCTTATATGAGATGATGTGGTCCTACACCATTTTCCCTGGCCGGGGTATTTCAACCAGGCCTTCATTTATCAGCCGCATTGAGGACCGCAATGGAAATATCATCTACAGGCCCGACTTCAGTAAAAACCAGAAGGTGGCCATCAGCGAAGCCACTGCTTATAAAACCTATAAGATGATGGAAGGTGTGGTAACGGTTGGTACAGCAAAAAATCTAATGCAGAACCTCGGCGCTTCTGAAATGGGTGGAAAAACAGGCACCACCAATGATAATGCTGACGCCTGGTTTATGGGCTTTACACCACAATTACTTGCAGGCGTATGGATAGGAAGCGATGACCGTTTCATCAGTATTGAAAGTGCCCAGGGTTATGGTGGAGCAGCAGCCAGGCCTATCTGGGAAGCATTCTTTAAGAAAGTATACGCGGATAAATCTCTTGGCATTGATAAAAAAGCAACCTTCATCAAACCGGTTGATATGGAAGATGAGACTTACTCGGCTGATAACTTCTGGTACGATCAGGAAGGAATGGAGGAGAATATGGATGATGGTATGAATGCTGATGATTATGGCATTCTGGATACAACAACATATATACCGCCGGAGTCACAATTACCCGTAGACGAAAATGCACCTAAGAAGGACAATAAGCAAAATAAGAAAGATACTACCGCTTCACCCCGCATTGGTGAATCAAATAATAAAGAAGAAAAAAAGAAAAAAGGCATTCTTAACCGGATATTCAACAAAAAGGACAAGAATGATAATGGTAATGATTATTAGTTATCATCCCTGATTCAATAATTCAAAGTTCAAAACAGGCCCTTAATAAGAGAAGATTTGAACTTTGAATTTATTCTTTTACATTGTTTCCAGTATTAACAATACTTACTGCATGGAAACAATTGCTGCCCGCCCGCCGGTGAAATTTGAATACCCGTCTCTTTCGGAGAGGGTTCAATCCACCTTTATAGATTCCATTTTTATCATCACCATGATGTTTGTTTTTTCTTCTGTGCTGGAAAGATTTGATCATGTGCCCGACTGGATAAGGATCGCTTTATTTTTTTCTATATGGGGTATATATGAACCCCTGTGCATATCCTCCGGCTGCACTATTGGCAATTATTTAAAAGGTATCAGGGTAAGGCAATTTGCAAATCCGCTGAAGAAATTAAATATATTCCGTTCCTTCCTCCGCTATTTATTTAAGATCGCTCTTGGATGGGTTTCATTCCTTACTATTCATAGCAATGATGAAAGAAGGGCTATTCATGATTTTGCTTCCGGAAGCATCATGATCAAAAAATAAATGGGGTTCAGCGCCAGGTGCTGGCAATACATGCTGCTTCAGGTCCTTCTTAAATAGAATGCCAGTCAGATCCATCACTCAAACTTACCAAGTCTGTACCTGGTAAAAGTATAGCTGGCTGTTTTGATCGTTCCATGGTTTAAGGTATGCCATGGTGTGTTTTCTGTTTCCATTACATTGCGTAAAACATAGATAGTTTGTGCAGGCGTATATCCCTCAACCAGTTTGAATACCTTCTCTCCTGCTTCATTCACTGCTTCATCCGTAATGATGAAACAATGTCCGGGACTTCCTGCATAGATCACCACCGTACCCACTTCAAATCTATTTGTTGGTTTTAATTCTTTGGCAAGTGAAATGGTACCTGCATAAGTATATATAAGGTCCAGATATTGTCTTAAAGAAGCTTTATCTGCAGGCACCGGTTCTTTATTTATAAAAGCCACTTCATTGCCTTTTGGAACAGGCCTTTTACCATTGCAGTATGCATCAAATGAATAAAATTGCCCCCCGGTAAAATGAAACCCGATCTCACCTGGTCTTTTACGGGTAAATAAATATTCCGCCCGCAGCCTTATCAGGGCGTCTGCACATTGCTGCAGGTCTCTTTTGCCAACATCATAAGTCAGGATGGCAAAGTGCTTGCCCTGATCAGGGATTTTTTGCCCTGTATAATCAAGTACAGGGCCATCAGATACCGGTATATGTTGAAGAAAGGATTGCCAGCTATCCGGTTCATATTTTTTTGATGATGGAATAACCTTCTCCTTTTTATGAATTGCGGTACTTGGTTCACCCGGCCCGGGCTGATGTAATATTGAAGTATCCATACAACCCGTCATCAGGAGCGCAATCAGGACATATCTCATACCTGGTTTATGAATAAGATGCATTGATTCAAACTTTCCACAATATTGTTGTGCCCGCCAAAATCTTAATCTACCGGAAATTTTTTTCGCGGGTATTTCCCCGGTAGTTGATAAATACACATTTTACGGAGTGCGGCACGACATTTTCATGTGTTTATAAAAAGCTATTTATGGAAAGAAACAATGATAATGAAGGAAGGAACCAAAATCCAGAAAATGATCCTTCAAAAGCAATGGATAGCAAAAAGGAAGTAGAGAATTCAAATGATGAAAAAACAGACCAGGATTTCCCGGGATATCCGCATTACCCTGCCAAAGAAGATATTATGGATGAAAGAACAGGTACCCATCAGGTAGACCTTGATGTAGAAAATCTTCCCAGCGGCCGGAATGCAACGGGTGTGAGTCAGCGATTTATTTCCGGCAAAGGAAATGAAGATGATGAAAAAAAAAAGATAAGGAACAGGAACCGGGAAAAGGATGACGTAGAATTACAAATGGGAAATGAGTCGGATGTTAACGAAGATGACCTGGTGGCCTTAAATGCTACCAATGCTGAAATTGGAACACCGCAAAATGTTTCAAACGATGATCTGAACATGGACCTTGATGTTCCCGGAAGTGAACTGGATGATGAAAACGAATTGATTGGGGAAGAGGACGAAGAAAACAATTACTATAGCCTGGGAGGTGACAGACATGAATCACAGGAAGAAGATCCCAACTCCGGACCTGTCAGAGAATCATAATATGAAAAATTCAATCTTGTTTATTGCTTTTATCCTGCCCTTTTTATGGGGCTGCGATCCTATGCGCCGCATCAATATGAAAAATAATACAGGTGAAAAAGCAGAGATCACATGGTTTATTAAAGAGGACAGCATTGTAAGTAGCCCTTTTTTTATCAGCAGCTCCAGGGAAGTAAATTTTGAAATGCATCCCACTCCTGACCGGAAAAAGATAAAAATGTCCTTTGGAATGGGAAAATGGACGAAGGCAGCAGTAACCAACCTTGTTGATGATCTTGACTCTGTTGTATTGAAATGGAATGATAACATAGCGGTGCTGACCACCCTGGAACAAATGGAGGCATATTTACTGGCAAGAAGAAGGGGCCTGGATAAAAGCAAGATACACATAACACTCAGTAACGACCAACGCTGACCTTCATTACAACCTACATTTTTTATTTAATTTTCCTTTAACTTTAAACGGCCTCGTTTATTGATTTTTTATGTCTGTAACCTTCAGTGATGCGGGTTTTAAAAGTTGAATTCGTGAGTACAAAAACCTTAACAGCCACCTCCATCAATCAACTTAAACACCTGCCCTCTTATGCCTCATGGTTGCTTCAAAACCATCTGGAAGAATTTGTGGATATTCAATTAAAATATTACACTGAATTCAAAGTTCCCCTGCTCAACCTTTTATCACATTTGAATAAAGACCAGTTAAAGGATTTGGGAAGACAAACATCTTCAGAGCTTTTAACCTTCCTCTCAAAAAACCAGGCAGCGGAACAGATTGAGTTTTCATCTCACCGATGGATCGTCAATCAGATGCCACAAATAGATAAGCACAACGTATCTGCAGATGATATCAGTCTCATTATTTACGCCAGAAAGAAAACATTCCTTCATTTCCTACCGCAATACACAAGTAAAACCGATGAGATCCTTGAACTGGTGAATGACCTGGACCTGTTCAGCATGCATTCAGAAATATGCTTAACCAATGTTTATGTTGGAATTTTAAAAGAAGACATTTCAAAGAATGCATATCTCCTGGAAAAATTAAATCAAACCTTACCTGGTGCACTGTACGTATATGATTTCCAGTCTTCGAAGTATATATATACCAATGATAAACTGATGCACATCATTGGATATGATCCGGATCTGTTCAAGGCTGAATTTACATCTCCGGAACAGCTGGTTCATCCTGACGACCTGAATCATTTTAAAGAGAATCAGAATGAATTGGAAAAAGCTGCCGACCAGGAGATCATATCCTATAAATACAGGATCAGATCAAGTAACGGAGATTATATCTGGCTGCGAAGTTTCGAATCTGTGTTCAAAAGAAATGAAAACGGAAGCGTCAGACAAAAAATCGGAATCGCACTGAATATAAACAGGGAACAGAAAATAGCTGCTGAACTGAGAAAAAGCGAAGAAAGATTTAAACTGGCGGAAGCCATTACTCATATAGGCAATTATGTATGGGACACAGTAACCAATGAAATTCAATGGTCGGATGAATTATACAGGATCCATGAACTGGAACCTGGCGGAGGTAAATTGAGTTATGACTTCATTCAGAGTTTTAACCATCCGGATGATGAAGAATCAACAAAAAAAGAACTGGAAAATGCGTTCAGGGAAAACAGGTCTTTTAATTTTTACTACAGGGTTGTTGTGCCTTCCGGGATGATAAAGAACCTGCACGCCAGAGGAAATCTGGTTTTTGACGGGCAGGGAAATATCAAATCAGTTATTGGCACCTGCCAGGACGTTACGGAAAAACTAAATCTTATCCGGGACCTGAGTGAGAAAGAATCAGTTTACAAACAGGCAGAAGAACTGGCTAATATGGGTAACTGGACCTGGAATCTGCATACAAATAAAATGAAGTGGACAGATCAGCTATTCAGGATCTATGGCCTGGAACCCCAATCGGAAATAATTGATCTTGAGCGGTACCTTAATTTTATACACCCCGACGACCGCAATCAGGTAAAATAAAGAATAGACAATATTATAAATGAGAACAAGATCGATTATACTTTCCGCATCATGTCAGCGGATGGTAAAACAAAAATAATAAGGTCGGTTGCACAGGTTCAAAAGAATGAAAATGGCGACCCTGTTTTGGCTATTGGATCTGAAAGAAACATAACTGAAAAACAAAACCTGATTGACCAGTTACGTAAAAGTGAGAATCTTTATAAACAGGCACAGGCGCTGGCACATGTTGGTAACTGGACCTGGGATATAAAGGAAAACATAATTCAATGGTCGGATGAATTATACAGGATTTACGGGCTGGAACCACAATCGGAAGTATTGAGCTATGAAAAATATATTTCCATCATCCACCCCGACGACAGAGAAAAGGTTATTCGTCAGGTACAACATTCTTCAGGAACAGGCGACTCCTGGAACTTTACACACAGACTGGTAACAAACAATGGAAAGACCAGGATAGTGTATGCAACCGGGGAAGTGATAAAAGATGAAAATGGCGAACCGGCCATGATGATGGGAACCGCACAGGACGTAACGGAGCGTCAGTCGCTGGTTGAAAAATTACAGGAAAGCGAAAAACTATACAAGCAGGCACAAAGCCTGGCACATATTGGAAACTGGGCTTACGACATTAAAAATGATCTGTTCAACTGGTCGGACGAAATGTATAATATCTATGAAATAGATAAGCGTAAAAATCTTAATCTCAAACAATGGCTTGAATTCCGCGATCCCGATGAAAGAGAGTCGATACTGAATTACCATAATGAATGCATCCGGAATGGCACCCAGTATGATAAAATAGATAAGATCATAACTGAGAAGGGAAAGACCAAGATCATACACCGCAAAGGTGAGATCCTGCTGAATGAAAATAAGGAACCGGTAAAAATGATCGGTACCACCCAGGATATATCTGAAGAATACCGGATACAGCTGGAATTAAAGGAAAACCAGACCTTTATCCGGAAGATAACCGATGCCACGCCTTCTATAATTGCTTCTTACAACATCAACACCGGGCGGTATGTTTTTATAAGTGAAGGAATAGAAAAATTACTCGGATATGAGCCGGCGGATGTAATGGGAAAGGGTGTAGAATTTTTTGTTTCAATTGTGCACCCTGAAGATGTTCCTGCGGTCACGGAAAAGAATAACAAAGCCATTGAAGAAGCCAACAATGATCTTTCTAAAAATGACATGGTGATTGAATTCACCTATAGGATGAAGCATAAAAATGGCGAATACCGGTGGTTCCATACCTATGGAACTATTTTCGATCGCAACAATGAAGGAAAGGTGGAGCATGTACTCAACATTTCACTTGATGTGACAGAACAGGTAGGAGCAACAAAAAAAATAAAAGAGCAGGAACATTTTATCAAACAAATAGCAGACGCATCTCCCACCATACTTTACCTCTATGATGTAGAAAAGCAAAGTATTGAATATGTAAACAGGGAGATCTTCTTTGTACTTGGCTACATGCCCGAAGAAATAATTGAGGAAGGAGAAAATATAACTGAACTATTATATCATCCCGAAGATTATCACCTGTTACCCGGCAGAAAACAAAGTGGAAAAACATTCCAGCAGGTTGATTCAATGATGCAGTATGAGTGCAGGATGAAGAACAAAGAAAATGAGTGGAGATGGGTACTGGTAAGAGAAATTGTATTCAATACCGGTAATGATGGAACGATCAAACAGGTATTGGGGGCAGCACTGGATATCAACAGGAGAAAAGAAATGGAAAAGACCATTCTGCAAAACACATTATTGCTGGAGCAGTCCAATGCCAGCCTTGAAGAATTTGCATACGTGGCCAGCCATGATCTGAAAGAACCATTAAGAAAGATCTCAACATTTGGAGACCGTCTGGTAGCATCCCAAAGCAACAACCTGACTCCCGAAGGAAAGATTTACATGACCAAGATCGTTGACGCATCACAGCGAATGCAAACTATGATCAATGACCTCCTGTCCATTTCCATGATCACCGGAAACACTTCTTTTGAAAAATACAGTTTGCAAAAAATACTGGAAGAAACCTTACAAACGCTCGAATATAAGATTGAACAGTACAACCCCATTATTAACCACGATGAATTACCGGAAGCCAATATCATTCCTTCCCAGTTCCGGCAGTTATTTCAGAACCTGTTAAGTAATTCGCTAAAGTTTGTAAACCCGGGCATTCAACCGGTAATCACCATCAGGCATAAATATGTTACACCACGGGACATGGTTCACTACCAGCTTTCCCAGTCAGAACGATATCATCTGATTGAGGTATCAGACAATGGAATTGGATTTGAAAATGAATTTGCCGGGAAGATCTTTGCCATTTTTCAACGGCTTCACGGGCGGAGCGAATATGAAGGTTCTGGCATAGGCCTGGCCATCTGTAAAAAAATTGTTGAACACCATGGCGGCATTATTTACGCAACCGGAGAGCCGGGCCAGGGCGCTAATTTCACCATTATACTTCCGGCCTGATCCACTGTTTATCTTTAAAGTGAAATGTTAACTGGCATTGATTTTTTATGCGATGTACTATGGAGAAGCAGTGGTACATAGGTTGTTCAGGGTTTGCATATAAAGAATGGAAAGATGCATTTTATCCGCCAAAGCTTGCCCAAAATAAATGGTTCGATTATTATACCCGGCATTTTAATACGCTTGAGCTGAATACCACCTTCTACAGGTTCCCTACCCTAAAGTCATTGCAAGGCTGGTATGATAAAGCTCCATCGCAATTTACATTTTCAGCCAAGGTTCCCCGTTCCATCACCCATTATAAAAGGTTCAACGAAACAAACAGGATGATGCAGGATTTCTATGGATTGCTGAAAGAAGGCCTGAATGAAAAACTTGGCTGCGTTCTCATACAATTACCACCACAATTTTCTTTTGACCTGCAAAAGCTTGAAAACATACTCTCCCAGATCGATCCATCATGTAACAATGTAATAGAATTCAGGAATGAAAGCTGGTGGAGAAAAGATGTACAGAAGATCCTTCAGCAACACCATACCAGCTTTTGCGGAGTAAGTTTTCCAAAAATTCAATTTGATGATGCTGTAACCAATACTGAAATTAGCTATTACCGGTTTCATGGTGTTCCCCACCTATTTTATTCCGAGTACCAGCCATCTTTTATTGAAAAAATAATAACCCGGTTAAAAAATAGCAGGAACGCCAAAACCATTTATTTATATTTCAACAACACGGCTTCAATGGCAGCAGTTAAAAATGCCAGATATGCCCTGGAAATTATTTGAATCTGGTGCTCATAACAACAGGAATGAATTTAACCTTCGGAACAGGGAATGGTAAGGCTGCAAAAGCCTTTCGTCAATTCTTTAATGCTGGTGTTCATTTGATACGGACAGAGCTGTAAGCAAGCATTTACAGGAATCATTGCGATCCGGTAATATATTCGTGTAACAAAATATACCATGGTCAAACAGATTCCATGGATCAGGCGATCCTTTAATTTTGATTTTCCTGTCAGCCTCTTTCCTGTCATATTCAGCCGGCTTGAAGGAAGCATTTTCCGGTTGCACAGTATATTGCTGAATGCAGATGAAGAATTCTGCAGTCGCTGTGAAAATTCATGGTCGGTAAAAGAAAACCTGGGCCATTTATATGATCTTGAGGAATTATGGTGGAAAAGACTGGAAGACTTTCAACTAAGAAGAACTGTTCTTACAGCAGCGGATATGACCAATGCCAAAACAAATCAATCAGGTCATAACGAAAAAACTCTTGAACAGCTGCTGCAGCAATTTACAACCGGGCGACAGAAAATCCTTGAATACATTTATCTCCTTGATGAAGAAATGCTGGAAAGAACAAGTCTTCATCCGCGGCTGAATCAGCCAATGCGGCTGGTTGACTCATTATTTTTTGTTGCGGAACACGATGACCATCATATTGCCACCATTTCCTCCAGATTGAGAAAGCCTGCAGGATAGGTTAAATTATTTCCGATCAGTGATCTCTTCTATCACATGTCCAACACTTGCATTCGGAACCTGAATATGCAACAGGTTGGCAAGGGTAGCTGCAATATCCGTCATATATACTTCCCTGCTTGTTTTCCCGGCAGGAATATTCCAACCATACCACAAAAGTGGAATTCTTGAATCATACGGATTCCAGTGTGAATGCGATGCACCTGTCTGCCATCTTTCGTACCATTGTGGCTTCACTATAAATTGAAGGTCGCCTGATAATTTTTGATTGAATCCGTTTGCCACCATCATTCTTAGCCGCCCTGGAAGCAGGCTATTGGCAATTGAAGGATCAATGATGTGAGAAATGGCCGGATGTTTAATTAGATAATCTTTCAAAAAGGATTTTATTTCATTCCTGTCAAGACCTGCTTTAAGAATAATACTGTCATTCAGGTACAACTGATAGTTGATGGTTTGAGCAACAATTCCGGGCACCCCATATCTCTTATGGAGTGTATCTGCCATCTGGCGTCTTACAGCATTGTGGTCAAGCACACCACCGGGTAATTTATGATCATTCAAAAAATACGGATTATGCGCCACGCCATGATCTGCCGTAATGAATAACAGGTAATTGCCTTTACCTAAACGTGTATCCAGGTATTTTAAAAAATTGGCAAGGTCAATATCCAGCCTCAGGTAATTGTCTTCCACCTCAATGGAATTGGGTGTGAATGTATGGCCTATATAATCGGGTGATGAAAAACTGACAGCAAGAAAATCCGTTTCATTCCTTGCACCCAGCTGTTCCGCCTCAATTGCCGCCTTTGCCATCTCAATGGTGTAGGTATTACCAAATGGTGAGGTTTTAAAGGCATCATACCTGTTTCTTGTAATGGTATCTGTACGGTGTGGGAAGCTGATATCTTCACCCGGCATCCTGGACTCATAAATATTACTGTCCGCTGTACTTTGTTTATATGTACTGAGTGGATACAAAGTGTTCCAGCCCTTTTTAATATACTGATCCGGCAGTTTTTTATCGTTGAATTTTTTAACCCAGGCAGGCAGTTCATTCATATAATAGCTGCTGGTGATCCAGCCGCCGGTAGCATTATCAAACCAATAAGATCCATTGGAACTATGTCCGCCAGGCAAAATTGATCCCCTGTCCTTCAATGCAATGGCAATGGTTTTATTTCTGAAATTGGTGGCCAGCCTTAATTCATCTGCAATGGTATTACTCCACATATTGCGGGGAGACATTTTACCCGCAGCAGAACTGCTTCCCACACCTTCAACACTATTATCTTCTGTACAGTAAACGATTTTTTTCTGCAGTTCATCATACCAGTTATTGCCCATTATTCCATGGAATGCAGGCACAGAACCCGTAAATACACAGGCATGTCCCATAGCAGTAACAGTTGGCGTATAGGGTATATAGGTATTCTCGCAATTGAATCCCTCCTTCATGATTTTTTTAAATCCATCATTACCAAAACGGTCGAAATAACGGTATAGGTAATCCCAGCGCATCTGGTCTATAACCACCCCTACTACAAGTTTTGGTCTTTGAAGTTTTTGGGCCTGTACAAATGAAGAGCCCAGGGCTATAACAATAATGATCATCAATTTCCGCATCTGCTAAATTTAAAGAGATAAAATTAGTTGTAGTATGATGAAGCTTATATTAATTTCTAAATAAATTACTGTTACCGGTTAATG
>CBIHLW010000001.1:0-25488 GCA_966210755.1 uncultured bacterium | reverse complement strand
TTCGGTGGGGTACAGGTTTTATTTATCGGCGACATGTTTCAGTTGCCTCCCGTTGTTAAAGAGGCAGAATGGAGTTTATTGTCGCCTTATTATTCAAGTCCTTATTTTTTTGATAGCAGGGTGATGAGGGAAGAACAACCTGTTTATATTGAATTCAATAAGATCTACCGGCAAACAGAAGAAAAGTTTATCAGGGTATTGAATCAGGTAAGGAATAATGAACTGGACCAGGAGGGGTTTGCGTTGTTGAAAGAACGGTATCAGCCATTGTTTAAGGACGAAGAACACGAAGGATATATTATACTAACCACACACAACGAAAAAGCAAAAAATCTGAATGTTCAGCGTCTTGCGAAACTGGAAACCAGGATCTATAATTATACGGCTGAAATTAAAGATGAATTTTTTGAATCATCCTATCCGGCAGATCAGCTCCTGCAATTGAAAGTAGGAGCGCAGGTGATGTTCATTAAAAATGACCCGGATAAAAAATATTTCAATGGCAAGTTGGGAGTGGTTTCTGAACTGACCGATGAAAAGATCCTGGTTCAGTGTAAGGATGATGATTATCCGATAGAAGTGAACAGGGAATCCTGGGAGAACATCAGGTATAAATTAAATCCATCAAGCAGGCAACTTGAAGAAGAGGTACTGGGTTCTTTTGTACAATATCCATTAAGACTGGCCTGGGCTATCACCATTCATAAAAGTCAGGGGCTTACTTTTCCAAAGGCTGTTATCGATGCAGGTTATGCTTTTGCCCCCGGACAGGTATATGTGGCATTAAGCCGTTGTACTGGTCTTGAAGGAATGGTTTTAAAAAGCGAGATCAATGCCAGTCGTCTGCTCAATGATAAAAGGATCGTTGAGTTTTCTACCCGGAATGCATCTTCCCTTCAGTTAGAATCAGAACTTAAAAAAGCAAAAAAGCAGTATATGCTTAACACCCTGGTAGGTTTGTTCGATTTCAACAAGCTGAAAAAGGATGTGGATGAAATATTCATGTTTTTTTCAAAGAACATTTCTTCATTTAATAGCGAGGCCCTTGGATGGATTGAGGATCTATCCAACGGGATAACGGGTGTACAGCAAACAGCAGAAAAATTCTGGCCACAACTGATGAATTTATTTGAACAGGATATTCAACCTGATCAAAATAACCTATTACAGGAAAGGATCCATGCGGCCTTTCAATATTTTTCGAATCAGTTAGAAAAATTAATCGCCGGCCTTTCTACTTCTCCAGCCATAACCGATAGCCGTATTCATGCAAAGGAATACAATGAGCTGGTCAGTAATTTGTTCAACCGGCTCTCATTACAGAAGTTCCTGATGAATGGACATAACGGATTATTCACTATGGAAAGTTACCATAGCCGCAAGAAGTCTTTTGTTTCTCCGCCTTTCTCAATCAATGCCTATGCAGGTGCGGCCCGGCAGAAAAAAAAGATGGAACACGAAGAGCTTTTCCAACAATTAAAAATGGTACGGGATAAGATCTGCAATAATAGAAACCTACCGGTTTATATGGTTGCAGGTAGCAAGGCACTTGAAGAAATGGCAACCTGTTTTCCACAAAACAAAGCGGAATTAAAACAGATCAATGGTTTTGGAAAAGTGAAGGTGGAAAGTTACGGTTCATTGTTTCTTGATGTGATCAATAAATACTGTGAGATTAACAATGTTTCATCCCGCATGGAGGCGCTGATTCCGAAAAGAGAAAAACGGGCGGCAGTTCCAGCAAAATCATCTACCAGGATGGAAAGCTTCAAATTATTTAAACAGGGTAAATCCATCGGTGAAATTGCATTGGAAAGAAAACTGAGCACTTCAACCATTGAATCACATCTCCATTTTTTTATCAGCACCCGTGAAATAACCCTTGAAGAATTAGTTGATCCTGAAAAAATAGAGTTGATCTCATTCACCCTTGATGAATTAAAAAGCTTTGAAGTTTCTCCAATAAAACAAAAACTAGGCGATGCTGTTAGTTATGGAGATATCCGCGCAGTGATTTCATGGAAGGTGAATGAGCGAATCCCCTCAGGCTCAGATCTTCAATGATTAAATGGTAGATTGTTTATCCTGCGTTCGTTTTAACTGTATAAGGATGTTAAACTATTGTGTCATTAAAGGTTATTACCTGATACATAGAATTCATATAATTATTACCCAATAAGTTAGAGATTTTACTAATTGAGCATATGTAAAAATACCTAAAGGGTTATCGTGGAAATCCTTGTAATAATGGTAATCACTTATTATGTTTGCATGGGCTTTTAAGTAGTAATCCCTAGAATCTCAAACGTACCTAAAAAACTTTGGTCTGTATTTTTTTGGCCTTTTCCATTTTGGATCCAATAAAATGCCGGCCGGATAATTGATCCGCCATGAAAACGTTTATACAAATCCTTTTTATTGCATTTGGATTTATTTCCACCGTTCATGCTCAAACCTATACGCTAAATTGGGGAAGTTCATTTGCCGGAGGCTGGCCTAATACCGCAACCACCCGCAACGCTGTTAATATTGGGGGCTCGGCGGTTAATTGTAATGTGAACATCACAAAATCTGGCGGAGTGTATACTACAGTTCTAGGGCCATACGGAGGTCCTGCAACACCTACTGTTACCTCCAGTACATTTGTGGTAGCGGGTTCTTCAAGTAATATGCAGCTTTCGCTTGATTTTACTACTAATACGCAATACTGTGATATAGTTTTTACTTTCAACCAACCTGTTTTCAATGTTAAGTTCAATTTAGCTGACATTGACAGGCTTCACAATACGCTCGATAATTATTATGATAAAATAACGGTCACGGGTTATATAGGCATGTTGAGTGGAGGGGCTACCATTACAAAATATGATGCAGCTACGGATCCCAACTTTATGTTTATTTCCGGCAATACGGCATATGTAAATTCTGCCTATGGCATGTCGGGTAATACGGCATCAGATGCCACTGATCAAAAGGGAACCATAATTTGTAAATTTGAGGGCTTTTATATTACCTCATTCCGGATTCGTTATACCAATTCTGCGGGTGCCCTGGCTGATCCAACTGTTCAGAATATTGCCATCGGAAATATAAGTTTTCAAAAAAGTGTTCCCCTTCCCGTTACCTTAACTTCATTTGATCGCCTGGCCGACCAGAACGGCGCTTCTAAACTTTAATGGAATACTACAGAGGAAACTGAGTTCGATTACTATAGCATTGAGAAGAGCATGGATGGAAAAGAATTTGAAGAAATTGGAACGATTCAGGGTAAAGGTGCCGCTACTTCATATACCTATACGGACTATTCACGAAATGAAACCAAAAAATATTACCGTCTTAAAATGGTAAACCTGGATGGTAGTTTCGCGTACAGCAAGACTATTATTCTTGGTACTCCACGTAATAGCGGATTCAGCGCTTTCCCTACCATCATTTCAGATCATATAACCGTTGCGTATACTTCCAAAAAAGAAGAAACCCGCTTGTTGGAGATTATAAACCTTAATGGCCAGGTTGTTTATCGTAAGCAGTTGAAAACAGTAATTGGTTCTAACAGAACGGTAATTGACCTGCCTGGTAATTTAGCCTCCGGCCAGTACAGGATTAAATTGCAGCACCAACCCGGTCAGGTTACTATGATTAAACAATAGACACAGCTTATTTAAAGGAGGACTTCTTTATCTGCCCATGAATACCATCAGGATCTGTACATCACTAGGGTTGATTCCTGAGATACGGCTGGCCTGTCCAAGCGTTTTAGGACGATGTTTGTTTAATTTTTCCCGGGCTTCAACTCCAAGCGACACAATGCGTTGATAATCAAATAGATCTGGAATTTCCAGGTCTTCGAGTTGTTTCATTCTGGCTACTAATTCTTTTTCTTTATCAATATAAACCTGGTATTTCATTTGAACTTCTGCCTGTTCTATCGAATCATCTTTATACCCTTTAAGCAATTGATAAATGGAGGGCATATGTGAAGAGAGATCTTTCAGTGAAATACCTGGCCGCATAAGGATCTTTTCTGCTTTTTGTTTTTCACTGATCTGTGCGCTGCCTATCGATATAAAATAAGGGTTGGCTTCAACCGGGTCTATCTGGAGGTTACTCAACCCAAGCCTGATCTCTTGTACTTCTTTTCTTTTTTCCAGTACCCTGTCCATTCTTTCCTGGCTGGCAAGTCCAAGCCTGTAACTTAATTCAGTTAACCGCAGATCTGCATTATCCTGTCTCAATAAAGTTCTGAACTCAGCCCTGGAAGTAAACATGCGATAAGGTTCCTGCGTGCCTTTGCTGATCAGATCATCAATTAAAACACCAATGTAGGCTTCACTTCTTTTCAGGATCAGGGGTTGTTCATTTTTAATTTTAAGATGTGCATTGATTCCTGCCATCAATCCCTGGCAGGCTGCTTCTTCATAGCCCGTGGTTCCATTGATCTGCCCGGCAAAAAACAAATTCCTGATCGCTCTTGTCTCAAGGCTGTAGTTTAACTGAGTGGGCGGAAAGAAATCATACTCAATAGCGTATCCCGGTCTGAAGAATTTTACATTTTCAAATCCCGGCACCTTTCGCAGGGCCTGGTATTGCACCTCTTCGGGCAAGGAAGTCGAAAATCCATTTACATAGACTTCAACGGTATTCCAGCCTTCGGGCTCTACAAATAGTTGATGCCTGTCTCTTTCTGCAAAACGGTTGATCTTGTCTTCGATGCTCGGGCAATAACGTGGACCGGTTCCTTCTATTCTTCCTGTATACATGGGACTTCTGTCAAAACCGGTTTTTAATATTTCATGCACTTCTGAACTGGTATAAGTGATCCAGCAGCTCTTTTGTTCTTTAATTCGGGGGATATTCAAATAAGAAAAGCCTTCAATAACATTATCGCCTTTTTGTTCCTCCATTTTTGAATAGTCCAAAGACCTTCCATCCACCCTGGGCGGTGTTCCGGTTTTTAATCGGTCGCTTTGAAATCCAAGGCTCACTAATTGTTCGGTCAGTCCTTCTGCAGCACGTTCTGCTACCCTGCCGCCCCCTAACCTTTTCTCACCTATGTGAATGACCCCATTTAAAAAAGTTCCATTGGTCAACACAACGGCTTTGGCTATGATCTCATGACCCAGACCTGTTACTACACCTTTTACCTGGCCGTTTTCTACAATTAATTGCCTGACCATGTCCTGATAAAAGGAAACGTTATCCGTTTGCTCCAGCATTTCCCTCCATTTCAGGGCAAAAAGCATTCTATCGTTCTGGGTTCGGGGGCTCCACATGGCCGGACCTTTTGAACGGTTCAGCATCCTGAATTGAATGGTAGAATAATCAGAAACGATGCCTGAATAACCACCGAGTGCATCTATCTCCCTTACAATTTGCCCTTTAGCTATACCACCCATGGCAGGATTACAACTCATTTGTGCGATCGTCTGCATATTCATGGTAATGAGCAGTACGCTTGAGCCCATATTTGCTGCTGCAGCGGCGGCTTCACATCCTGCATGTCCCGCCCCTACTACTATAATGTCATATTCCTGAAACATAAGCCAGCAAAATTACCCGAATGTTTCACGGGAAACATGTTAAATCCAAAGTAGGTTCCACGTGAAACGTATAGGACGTTTAATCGAAATAGGCCTTTAAATAATAGTTTTCTTTTTGTCTCATTTCAAGCTGGTCTCGTTTTATCTTATCCTTATAGCCGCATAGATGCAAAACGCCATGTATAATTACCCTATGTAGTTCCATTGCAAAACCGGTATTGAACAGTTTGGCATTTTCCCTGACTCTTTCTACACTGATGTAGATCTCCGCTATGGCTTTTTGGCCTGGAAGCGAAAGGTCAAAAGTGATGATATCCGTATAGGTATTGTGATTGAGGTGTTGCCGGTTTAAATCCAGGAGGAACTGATCTGTACAAAAGATAAAATCGACCCTTTCAATTTTTCTTCCTTCCTTTTTAAAGACCTTTTTCAAGAACGATTTAAGGTCATTACGATTGGTAAACCCCGAAAAGGCGGTTTGATAATTAAATGATATTCTTTCCGGAACAGACTTCATTATCCAAAAATCGTAAACAGCTTATAATTGAGTTGCAATAGTTTTGGAATCTATGAGCATGAGATTATCAGAATTGAAATCGGGTGAGCAGGCAACTATCCTGAGTTTTGACAATTCAGAACTGGAGTTGAAATTAATGGAGATGGGCTGCCTGCCAGGCGAGAGTGTGGTAGTAGAGCAAATTGCTCCGCTGGGTGATCCGATCTCAATTAGAATTGCAGGCTATTCACTCAGTTTGCGAAAGAACGAAGCCAACCAGATATTTGTTTCTAATAAATTGAAAATCAGATAGATAGATGAAAATAGGGCTGTATTTTGGTTCTTTTAATCCTATTCATTCCGGGCACCTGATCATTGCCAGCCATATTTTGAATGAATCAGACCTTAAAAAGATCTGGTTTGTGGTTTCACCCCAGAACCCTTTTAAGGAGTCAGAAAATCTATTGAATGAATACGACCGGATGCACCTGTTGCAAAAAGCCATAGAAGATGATCCGAGGATGAAGGTAAGTGATATCGAATTTTTTCTTCCGCGCCCTTCCTATACAGTTCATACGCTTGCCTACCTGAAGGAAAAATATCCGGAGCATCAGTTTTCTCTTATTATGGGAAGTGATAGTTTCCAGAACCTGGGGAAATGGAAAAATTCCGAATTGATCATTTCAGATTATTCCATTTTGATCTATAAAAGGCCTGGTTTTGAAATAGAGAATAACAGGGGCGCCAGAATTCAAATCATGAACGCTCCCCTGCTGGAAATTTCGGCTACTCATATACGTGAGTTGATCAGGAATGGAAAATCCATCAAATACCTTGTCCCCCCCATTGTTGAAGAAGAGATCCTGGCCGGAGGATATTTCAAAAACTTTCAAAAAAATAACCCAGCAAAAGGCAGGCAGCAACAATAACGGGTGAACCGATTTTTGTGAATTGCAGGAGCAAAAATGTTCCTGTTATTACGGCTATGTTTACCAGGCTTGTTGTTTTTACTTCAACAAGAGAAATGTCTTTCATGATATACAGGGTGGAAGCGATCATTATTCCTACCACTGCGGCATTGATCCCTTCAAGTGACCTGTAAACGGCTGCATATTTTTTGAGGTTATTCCATATGGGGAAGAAGAATAAAACCAGTAATGCACTCGGAAAGAAGATAGCAATAGAACCAATCAAACATCCAATTACCTGCATGTAAGGTCCCTGATCTCTTAATGCCATACCGCCGGTAAAAGAGGCAATGGAAAAAACAGGACCCGGCATAGCCCTTACAATTCCCATTCCCGTGGTCATTTCATCCCTGTCAATTTCTATGATATTTCCGGCTGCTTCGGGTCTTTTTACTTTTATGATATCCGGCCGAACAGAAAATTGTTCATACATCATAGGCATAAGCACCTGCCCTCCTCCAAATACAAGGCTGCCCATCCTGTATGTGTTTTCAAAAAGATTCAATGGCTTGCGGTCTGGCCAGTCGTTTTTCCTTGCAGTTTCACTAATGACCCCCGCTGCTATAAAAACAATTGCAAACAACCAGATGTTCCACCATTTGATTTTTTTTGGTTTTGTTTCAACCTGCGGTATTCTTTTATGACTTAGGTTGGTTGCCACCCCACCTGCTATGATCAATGCAGGGAAGATCCAGGGCGAATTAAAAAGGAGATAGGTTAATGCAGTACATGCCAGCATTATGATCCACGTAATGGTATTTCGGACAGAAACTCCAAAAGCCATAACCGAGGCATAGGCTAAAAACCCTACAGCCAGCGAAGGAATGAATTTAAATATATCTGCATGCAGGGAAGTACGGTCTATGTAATGAAGCAAAAAAGAAAATGCGCCCATTAAAAAACATGCAGGTGCTATCCAGATCAATAATGTAACGATAGCAAGGGACACCCCACCTCTTTTATAGCCAATCAGGGTAACTGTTTGTGTTGACGAAGCGCCGGGTAATAAATTGCAAAAAGCGTTATACTCCAATAATTCTTCCTTTGTAACATAGGGCGTTTTTTGAACAAACATCTTCATCATCATGGCAATATGTGCCTGCGGACCCCCAAATGCAGAAACACTATACAGGAGAACACTCTTCAAAAAAGGCACATGGCGAAGCATCATATCGGGTTAAATTTAAAAAATTCATTCTAGCTGCCCAGCATATTATTTTTTTGTTCTCCCGGAACCTCATTACAAATTCAAATGAATCTTTTGATTGTTACATGAATGATTTAAATTTATTTTTCCCAAAACAAAACATGTGATGAAGCCCATTCTATATTTTATCTGCATATTAAGCATAACAATTGCGGAAGCGCAAACCAGTTCAGGTGAACAATATATTATAGACGCAGTTGAAAAAATGGAATCTAAAACTATTTCATGGCGACGGGATTTTCACCAAAACCCGGAACTAAGTAACAGGGAAGTACGCACTGCAAAAATTATTGCCGATCATCTCAGGTCACTTGGAATGGAAGTAAAGGAAGGTGTAGCAAAAACCGGTGTTGTCGGAATTCTTAAGGGAGGAAAGCCCGGACCCGTTATTGCGCTTCGTGCCGATATGGATGGACTGCCGGTTACGGAAAGAGTTGACATTCCCTTTGCCTCCAAAGTAAAAGGAATTCATAACGATCAGGAAGTGGGAGTAATGCATGCCTGCGGACATGATACTCATGTGGCCATGCTGATGAGTGCCGCAGAGATCCTTGCAGGTATGAAAAAAGATTTAAATGGTACGGTGAAATTTGTTTTTCAGCCTGCGGAAGAAGGTCCACCTGAAGGTGAGGAAGGTGGCGCCCCTTTAATGGTAAAGGAAGGAGTGCTTGAAAATCCGGATGTTGACGTCATGTTTGGTCTTCATATCAATGCACAGACTCCAGCCGGACAGATCAAATACCGTCAGGAAGGAATGATGGCTGCGTCGGATTGGTTTACCATAACCATCAATGGAAAACAATCGCACGGAGCACAACCGTGGATGGGAATAGATCCGGTAGCCATAGGTGCCCAGATCATACAGGGGCTTCAGCATATTGTAAGCAGGCAAACGGATCTAACAAAAAATCCGGTGGTGATCTCTACCACCATTTTCAAAGCGGGTGTTAGGCAAAATATCATTCCCGAACAGGTTGTGCTTTCCGGCACCATCAGGACCCTGGATACTGCCATGCAAAAAGATATCTGGTATAGAATTGAAAGAACGGCAAAAAATATTGCAGAAGCGGGAGGTGCTTCAGCCGAAGTAAAAATTGATTCAAAAACACTGGTCACCTATAATGACCCTGCGCTTACCATTCAAATGTTGCCCTCTCTTCAAAAAGCCACCAATAACAATGCAGTAGTGATGAATGCAGTTATGGGTGCAGAGGATTTTTCTTTTTTTGCAGCGAAAGTTCCCTCCTTATATTTTTATGTTGGAGGAATGACGCCTGGTAAAGATCCAAAACTTACAGCCGCACATCATACACCCGATTTTTATATTGATGAAGCAGGAATGAAATCGGGAATCAAAGCATATTGTTTCCTGGTATTGGATTACATGAAAAATTCACAAGCAAAATCAAGTAAACAAAACAAATCATTTAAATGAAATATTACTTTCTTTTACTGGGCTGCTTTTTTTATTTGTATTGTTCTGCCCAGAAAACAGATAAAAAACTTCAGAGGAAAATAGAATCGGAAATCCAGGGCTTTAATGGGAAGATCGGAGTTTATATTAAGAACCTTGAAAATGGAAAGACGGTATCCATCAATGCAGATACCATTTTTCCAACTGCAAGCATCGTTAAGGTGCCCATATTAATTGGAACTATGGATAAGATCCACAAGGGTGAATTAAATTATAAACAGGAGCTGGTCTACAGAGATTCCTTATTATACGAGGGAGTGGATATACTGGGATCCTTTGAAGATTCCAGTAAGATTGAATTGGGTAAAGTGATGATGCTGATGCTTACCATGAGTGATAATACCGCAAGCCTGTGGTTACAAAAACTTGCCGGCACCGGTACCAGGATCAATAATATACTAGATAGTATAGGTTATGTGCATACAAGAGTGAATTCAAGAACCCAGGGAAGACTTGACAACTGGAAACAATATGGCTGGGGGCAAACCACTCCATGGGAAATGGCAAACCTTATGGAAAGGATATCAGATGGTGGAGTGATCAGCAAAGAAAGAAGTGAGCAAATGCTTAGATTAATGGGAAGGAATTTTTGGGATGAGGTATCTATTTCTCAAATCCCTTCCGATGTTTTTATTGCGAGCAAAGGTGGTGCGGTAAATGCCAGCAGAAGTGAGATATTATTTGTAAACGGCAGGGGAGCAAGATATGTATTTGCCGTTTTTACAAGTAACCTGAAAGACCAAAGCTGGAAAAATGAAAATGAAGCCTGGACGCTTACTAGAAAGATTTCAAAACTGGCATGGGATCATTTCAGCAACTGATAAAAGATAAAGCTCATGATATAGGCAAGACCCGTCATATAAACGAGTTGGATTACAGGTAACTTCCAGCTTCTTGTTTCTCTTTTCACTATGGCCAGGGTGCTCATGCACTGCATGGCGAAAAGATAAAAGATCATAAGCGATACACCTGTAGCTAAGGTAAACAGGGTGCTGCCATCTGGTTTTTTTGCGGCCTTTAATTTGTCGCTTAATAAAAGCCCTTCTTCATCCTCACCAACACTATACAATGTTGCCATGGTTCCAACAAAAACTTCCCTGGCTGCAAATGATGTGATCAGTGCTATTCCAATTCTCCAGTCATAACCAAGGGGTTTAATAGCGGGTTCAATGGATTTGCCAAGTATGCCGGCAAAGGAATTCTCAAGTTTTGCATTGGCATATTCGGTTTCGATCTGTTCACTTGTTTTGATCTGTGCCCGTTTTGCTTCCGCATAATTTTTTTCAACAACATCCATTCTTTTAGGCGGACCATAAGAACTGAGCGCCCAAAGTACAAGGCTGATCACCATAATGATCTTTCCTGCTTCTGTTACAAAGATCCTTGCCTTATTCACCATTGCCTGGCCAACATTTTTCAGGCGTGGAGAACGGTATGTAGGCAGTTCAAGTATGAAAAAGCTTCTCTCTTTTATATTGATGAACCATTTGGCTACAAAAGAAACAAGCAGCGCTATCACAAGCCCGAAGAGGTAAAGACCCATCATCACCAGGCCCTGTACGCCAAGAAAGCCCAACAAATATGTATTGGGAATTACAAGACCTATTAAAATAATATAAACCGGCAACCTTGCTGAACAGCTCATTAATGGAGTAATGAGGATGGTGAGCAGGCGCTCTTTCCTGTTTTCAATATTTCTTGCACTCATGATGGCCGGCACAGCACAGGCAAAGCCACTGATCAGTGGCATTACGCTTTTCCCGTTCAACCCTACTGTTCGCATAAGCCTGTCCGTTAGAAAGCTGATCCGGGCCATATAACCACTGTCTTCCAGTAAAGTGATCAAACCAAATAAGATCATGATCTGGGGAACAAAAATGAGGATGCCGCTTAAACCTGCAACAATTCCATTGATAAGCAGATCGCTCCACCAGGCTTCGGGCAATGCATCTGACAACCCACCACTTATTAATGAAAAACCTGTTTCTATCCAGGTCATGGGATATTGGGCCAGCCAGAATACACTCTGAAACAAAATGAACAGCACCGCAAGTAAGATCAGATAACCCCAACGGCGATGCAACAGTACATTGTCCAGCTTATCGGTCAATATGGTTTGTTGTAAGGGGTCCGGCTCAGAAACTGCAACATTCATCAGGTGTTTGATGCGGCTATACCTTTGCAATATTTCAGTAGCCTGGGTTTTGGTAGGATTGAAGTTGTGGGTCCTTTCTATATTCTCAATCTTATCCTGCAATTCACCCGTCAATTCAAATTGTTCATGATTGATCAGGTAATGGATGGCAGAATAATCGCTTAATTCAGGAAGTTCGTTTTTGATTTCATTAATTGGCGCCGGAGCCAGTTCATTATTGTCAATAAAATCCCGGGCGGGAACCTTATAGAGATGAGTGGCTGTTTGTTCCAAAACTTTTTTCAACTGTCCAATCCCTTTGTTCTTCCTCGGATTAATGGAAACCACCGGAACTCCAAGTTCTCTTTCCAATGCGGCCAGGTCTATCTGGATGCCCTTTCTTTTTGCCAGGTCAGCCATGGTCAGGGCTACAACAACAGGTTTTTTAAGGTCGAGTATCTGAGAGCAAAAAAGGAGGTTCCTTTTGAGGTTACTGGCATCCACCACAATCACAAAAATATCAGCTTTGATCTCCTTGTCCTGGTTAAGCAAAACCCGGTAGCTAACCCATTCATCAAGCCTTTTGGGATATAGGCTATAGGTTCCGGGCAGATCGATAATATGGCCGGAAAAACTGTCTGAGATATAGGTTGATCCTGATTTCTTATCTACTGTTACACCCGGAAAATTGCCGACTCTTTGATTGAGGCCGGTGAGTGCGTTGAACAAGGAGGTTTTTCCGCTGTTGGGGTTACCCACTAATGCGATATGGAGGGTTTTTTTCGACACTATAGCGCCGCAAAGGTAGCCTGACCCATCTGCAATGATTTACGATATCGGAAGTTTTAGCAAAGGCTTAGGGAAAAAGAACAATTTAAAAATTCCATTTTTCGTCTCTTTACACGGGCATTAAATATTTTTGCTTTCTTACCTATAAATCAATGACTGTGAAAAAGATATATTTTATTTTCCTTTTCATTTCTTTTGCCGGCTTCGCCGATGCGCAAAAGTTAAAAAAAGACGAAAAGGAAATTATTACCAACCTCCAGCACCATGTTCAATACCTGGCAGATGATAAGCTTGAAGGCCGGCGTACCGGAACACCAGGCGAAGCGGCGGCGGCGGAATACATCATTGATGCCTTTAAAAAAAATGGAATTCTGCCAAAGGGTTCTGCAGAATTCCTGCAACCTTTTGAGATCAATGAAGGCAGGCAGATCAATCCTTCAACCATGCTTTCCATAAATGACACCCTCCTGGAATTGCATAAGGATTATTTTCCTTTGATCATTAGCCCAAATATCACCCTGGAATCCATTCCCTCTATTGCATTACAGGAACCCGGCATGCCATGGTTCTTTGACCTCAGGGACCTGATTGAGGACAATGCATCCAATCCGCATTTTGATATTTCGAACGCCATCATTAATTCGGCCAAACAGGTACAGCAAAAAGGAGCAAATGCCGTTTTTATTTTTAATACCTCGGAAAAAGAAGACGGGTTGAAATTCAATGCTAAAGAAAAAACTGAAGTTATTGGAATACCTGTTATTTATCTTTCTAAAAAAATTGCTTCAAAATATCTTTCTGATGAAGCAGCCAGCCTGGAAATAAAATTACAAATTGACATATCTGATAAAAAAAGGACCGGGAATAATGTGATAGGATTCATAGATAATGGAGCGGCATCAACCGTTATCATCGGTGCTCATTTTGACCATCTTGGTTTTGGCGAGGATGGCAATTCAATGATCCGTAATGTTGTTAACCAGATACACAATGGTGCAGATGATAATGCAAGCGGTACGGCATCTATGATCGAGCTGGCCCGCCTGCTTAAACATTCAAAATACAAAAGGAACAATTACCTGTTTATTGCTTTCTCCGGTGAAGAACTGGGTTTATTTGGTTCGAAATATTTCACCCTGCATCCAACCATTAACCTTTCCTCTGTAAATTATATGATCAATCTTGATATGGTGGGCCGGTTAAGCGATTCATCAAAGCTGTTGACCGTAGGCGGATTTGGCACTTCTCCATTCTGGGGTGAGATCTACAACATCAAAGGAAGAAAGGCATTATATGATGAGGGACTGTCTTTTCGTTTTGACTCCAGCGGAACAGGACCCAGCGATCATACTTCATTTTACCTGAAAGATATTCCTGTACTTTTTTATTTCACAGGACTTCATACCGATTACCATAAGCCAACCGATGATGCAGACAGGGTGAACTATTCAGGCACAATGCATATTGTAAAGCATATAATGAGTGTGATTGAAAAGCAGGACAAACAAAATAATAAACTTGCGTTTACAAAAACCAGGGAGACCCAGACAGGCACATCGGCCAGGTTCAGTGTAACACTTGGTGTTATGCCTGATTATACTTTTGGCGGGGCCGGCTTAAGGGTGGACAATGTAACTGATAACAGGCCTGCACAAAAAGCGGGGATCAAAGCCGGGGATATTATTATTTCCTTAGGTCAGCATAAGGTTGCTTCAATGGAAAATTATATGCAGGCATTGTCTAAATTCAAAAAAGGTGATAAGACAACAGTAACTTACACAAGGAATGGCCAGACCCATTCTGCGCCAATAGAGTTTTAGTAATTTACTTTGAACCAAACCCTTTGCAATGAAACTGGTACTTGATACCAAAGAGCTTACTGATGACTTTTTTGAAGAAACAAAGCTTCTTGGCATAATGGTTCCTGTTAAGAACTACCAGTTCTGCTGGCAATTAAACCAGCTGCTTGGTATTGATTTTCGCATCAATCATGAACTGGAAATTCAGCTAAAGAAAAAAAACAGGGACTATTTCTTTACTATATATGAATACCACGAACCTACAACCTGTCTTAAACACTACCTGTACAACAATCAGAATGATGGCGAGTATCTTTTACCTGAATTCAAGCACCTGGACTTTTTATGGCTGCTGATAGATGACTTTGTTCCTGATGAGGCCCTTCAGCATCTTGTTCAATCTATTCGCAGCGTAGCCGGCGTTCAGCTGGTAATTGAGCTGACAAATGAGAAGATCAAAAACAAGGAGCACCTTGTTTTTTGACCGATATCACAAGTGGATTGATAAACACACCTGGGGCAGAACTTATTAGCAGCTTGTCAGCTGCCTGTTCCTTTAAAAAAACAATTCAATTTCCTAATTTCACATGAACCCTATCATCACATCATCAAATTATATTTATGTGGCAGGAAAAGAACAACACACTCTATCGCAGATTTGAGTTCAGGGATTTCAGCGAGGCCTTTTCATTTATGACAAGGGTAGCACTGATAGCAGAAAAAATGAATCATCATCCAAAATGGACAAACGTTTGGAATACGGTGGAGATCTGGTTATGCACCCATGATGCAGGCGATGTAGTTACGGATAAAGATAAAAAGCTTGCAGAAAAAATTGATTTACTGGTTTGATGCAGATTACAGATACAGTTTTAATGGTAAGGCCGGCAGCATTTGCTTTCAATGCGGAAACGGCCGTTAATAATCATTATCAAAATAAACCCTCCGCATTACAGAGAGAGCTGCATCAAAAGGTATTAACAGAGTTTGATACAATGGTAGCAACATTGCGTCATCATGATATCAACGTTGTTGTAGTTGAAGATACAGTTGACCCGCCAAAGCCGGATGCCGTTTTTCCCAATAACTGGTTTTGTGCCAACAATAAGGTTCTTTCCGTATTCCCGATGTTTGCCAAAAGCAGGCGACTGGAAAAAAGGGATGATATCCTTAAGATGATCTCAGAGAATTACCAGGTTGATGATATACATGACTGGAGCGAATTTGAAGCCGGGGCTATGTATCTTGAAGGAACAGGAAGCATGGTTTTTGATCATGAACACAGGATCATTTATGCCTGTCTTTCCCCTCGAACGCACCAGCCGGTGATTGAAAAATTTGCAGCAGCTAACCAGTTCCGGGCTTTAACCTTCACTGCACATGATGAACAGGGAAGAGAGATCTATCATACCAACGTAATGATGTGCATTGGTGAAGGCTTTTCAGTTTTTTGCCCAAAAGCCATTACGGATCATATAGAAAGGATTGCAGTAGCACAGTTACTGGAAACAACAGGTCATGAAAATATTTACATCACACATGAGCAAATGCGCGCCTTTGCCGGCAATATGCTCCATCTTAAGAATTCAAAGAATGAGAAATTTATTGTGATGAGTACCACTGCATTTGACAGCCTTGACAAGGAACAAAAGGAGAAACTTAAAAAATTTGGTTTGATACTGCCAATTGACGTTCCCATAATTGAAGCAGTAGAAGGTGGCAGCGTGAGGTGTATGATGGCAGAAATATTTTTGCAACACCGGCATTAACGCGGTCTGGTCAACTCCAGACTGGTTATCATAAAAGCTATAGAAAATAACAGCCAGACTATGATACGTCTTTTGCCCAGCCGCAATTGCTCTACATCAGGGTTTGACCGTTTTAATAAGCATTCATTCCCCGCCTTAAAAAATAAAAAAGGCAAAATTCCAAATAATAGTATAAGTGATGGCAGGGGAGAGAAAATGAACTTTCTTAATCCAAGTAATGAAAATAGCGATGCTATGTTTAAATATGAAAGCAATGAAAAGCTCATTAATGTAGTGAAATAAGGAATCTGGATAACCGGACTTCGATTGGTAAAATGATAAAATACACGCATCAGCAATAAAAGTCTTTTCATGCAGAAACCATTATTGTTTTTTCATTTTTTGAAATGAATGTGCCGATGGGGTTAGTAAAATCACCAAGATCATTATTGGCCAGGACAGTTTGAAATTCATCAATTGAATTTTCGTTTACCGCAACCAGCAAACCCCCATTGGTTTGAGGATCCGGTAGCAGGGTAAAGGCTTCCATTACATTCACTCCTTTTTCAAATTGCATTTTAGAACTGTAACTATTCCAGTTGCGTGATGTGGCGTCAGGAGTAATTTTTTGTTGGAGGTATTCATCAAGGCCTTCAACTTTTTTAATTGAATTATAGTTTAAGGTTACGCTTAACCCACTTCCTTCTGCCATTTCAATCATATGGCCCATCAATCCAAAACCCGTAACATCGGTCATGGCATTGACACCTTTGATCCTTGCAAGCTTTTCACCAATGTTATTCAGCCTGGTTAATTGTTTGATCAGTGGCGCGTAATGTTCTTTATTGAGCAGTCCTCTTTTAAGCGCCGTTGTCATTATTCCCACTCCCAGGGGTTTTGTAAGGAATAAGCGATCTCCCATTTCAGCAGTATTATTTTTTTTCAAATGATCTGACGAAACGGATCCCGTAACAGAAAGTCCGAATATCGGATCGCTGGAGTCAATGGTATGTCCGCCAGCCAGCGGTATATCAGCTTCCCTGCAAACAGACCTTGCTCCTTCCAATACGTCCTTTGCAATAGCTGCAGGGATCTTTTCAACTGGCCAACCTAAAATGGCAATAGCCATCAACGGACTTGCGCCCATGGCATACACATCGCTGATGGCATTGGCTGCGGCAATCCTTCCGAAGTCAAAAGGATCATCAACAATGGGAAGAAAAAAATCAGTAGTTGAAACAATCAGGGTTTCATTGTTCAAACGGTAAACAGCTGCATCATCACTACTTTCATTACCTACAAGCAGATCTTCAAATACACTGCTGTTACTGGTTTGGAGAATTTGTTGCAAAACAGAAGGGGCGATCTTACATCCACAGCCGCCGCCCTTTGAGAATTGTGTCAGTTTAATTTGTTCTTCAGGCATTTGCCAAAGATAAAGCTGTGGCGCTGCTCATTTTTTCTTGCGTTTCAATATAATGGATGCATTTGTTAGCATATCGGCAGAGAAATTTATCTGGTAATTTTTTTCTCCGTCTTTTATGGTAAGCAACCCTGTGTTGGGTGGAATTGAACCGAGGTTTTCGGCTACGAGTAGTAATTCAAGATCCACATCCTTTACATAAATTATCTTCTTGGTGGCCACTGTTCTCAGTCTTGCATTTGAAATAATATTTTCATTATTGAGATAAACTGAAACAGAATCGCCATCAACTACACCATTATCATAAAATGCAAGTACCAGACTGTCTGAAATAACATCTATTGTTTGTAATATTTTGGTTTGCCTGAGGTTATAGCTTAGCAGAACTGGTTCTGTTTTGATCACTTCTCCGGTTTCGGTTTCATCTGCTTCAACCTTGATCTTTACTTCATCTTTTTCTTTCTTCACTTTCACCCTGGATTCTTTCTTTTCCTGTTTTACATCTGCGGTAGCAGCGTAAACGGGAGTTTCCATGATGTTGAGCTCCCGTAAATGCCTTATAAGGGGAGAGGAGGAACTGTCCGATGACCGGTCGAGGTCAATGGATCCTGGAACAGAATAATAGGTTTTTGTTTTGTTGGTCTTCCATGAACCATTCAGGGTAACAACACTATCCTGGCCATTCAATGGTATGGTAATGATCCTTCCAACTTTCCGGGCTGGTGGCTCCGGAAAATTATTAGCTATGATCTTATCATCTTTAACTACAAGCGAGTCGCCCTCAATTCTTGCAACCACTTTTCTTATTCCCCAGTAAAATGTATCTTTTGAAACAAATGTAACGTAGGAGTATCCTGTTATCCTGCCCCTGTATTCATTAAGGGCTAGCTCATAGCTTTGGGTCATTTTAGTAGTATCATTGAAAAGGGTTCCAGAGTAAAAACCACCTATCTTTTGAGCTGTGGCAGCAATTGATACCAGTAAAAAAATAATCAGGAACAGGTTTTTCATGCAGTTTGATATTTGGTTAGCAGGCGGGCATTTTCAGGGTCTACTGATTTACACGGGATATTAGTCAATAACGTCAATAAGCGTTCCCGATTGTGCAGGCCTTTCAGATAAAGTTTATCATAATATAGCAAAAGATACCGGAAAGCTTCTGTGAATTCACCGTTTTCAAGGTGGGTCACTGTGTTTCGGGTTTCAAGGGGGCCTAATCTTTTGCTGATCCTGAGGGTGGATTCAATGAGTTTTTGTTTGTCGCAATCCTGGTATTCTTCCACCAGGTGGTCAAGTCTTTGTTCAAAAGGGATATCCAGGAAAAAAACCGGTGAGCTTCTCATTTTCTCCCATATGGCATTGGGTATGTTTATATTTCCTATTCGCTGACTTTCATCTTCGAGCCAGATGGGAGAGAAGGGATGGCTGTTGTATACATCATTCAGCCGTGTGCTCAGGAGGTTCTCAAACATTTCCTGTGAAGGCTGTGGGGGCATTTTATGACTGCCGAATGCTGAGCCTTTATGAGACGCAATGGCTTCAAGGTCTATAAAACTTTCTCCATTTTTACCCAGCCTGTTGAGCACTTCTGTTTTGCCGGATCCCGTGTATCCGCCTACTATTTTAAAATTAAAAGCCTGGTCGAAACTTTTTAATACATAATTCCTGAAAGCTTTATAGCCCCCGGCGAGTGTGTGCACTTTGAATCCATAAAGATCAAGAAGCCAGGCAACTGCGCCGCTTCTCATACCGCCACGCCAGCAATAAATAAACAGGCAGCCGGAGCCGTTTAGTGAATTAACCTCTTCATTGTTCGTTGCATTCGGTTTGTTCGTACCAACTATATTTTCCACCTTTTCTACCATTTCTTTCATCCTGGGACCAAAAAAACCCAGGCCGATTTTAATAGCAAGCTCACGGCTTTGTTGTTTATAGGCCGTTCCAATTTGTTTTCTTTCTTCATCCGAAAACAAGGGAACACTTATAGCCCCGGGCATACAGGCATGGTTGTACTCCGCCGGTGAACGTACATCAAGCACAATGTGTCCCACAGACCGCTGCATGAATTCATGTATAGGAAGCCTTTGAATACTCACATTACAAATGTATCCTTAGATAGTTGGAAATAAAAAATGCTTCCTTTACGGGGAAGCATTTTTTAAAAACATTAGCTGGATCAATTATCCTTATCTGTTTTTACTTTATTGTCATCAGCATCGTATTTAACCTTTCCTTCTTCATCTTTGATCTTGATGTCACCATCTTTGCTGACCTTAATTTTTGTTTCGCCTGATTTGGTTTTCCATTCAGATGACATTTTTTCGTCTTTAGATTTCCAATAGTCATCGTAGGTAACCCAGTTACCGCTTTCATCCTTATACATCAATTGTTCTTTATCCAGTTTGGCTTCATTCATTTTATGCCATGTCCAGTCATCATCAAGTCCATATACCCACCAGTCCCTGTTGTCTACATAACGCCAAACGGGTTCGTTGTTCTCATCGGTGATCTCTCCAGTGGATCGGTTAACGGTTAATTTTTTATAGGGCTTTCCTGTTTTGGGGTTTACATAATAGCCCTGCGCGCTATTTGTTTCAACCTCAGTTGCAAATGCAGAATAGTCGCCAGCCGAAGTTTCGGTATTGACGGCTGAATTGTCTGTGGCATTGGTTAAAGAATCACCAGAAGCCGTACTATTTTCCCCACTATTATTACAGGCAGTAAAAGCCAGGGCCGCTCCCGCAATTAAAAGGGTGAAAAATTGGTTCTTTTTCATGTTTTTTCGATTTGTTTCATGCATGTGATACAAAAATGAGACCGCAGTGGACAGAAGGGAGAGTGGGGAGTGAGGAGTCAGGAGCTCATAGTCCACAGTCAGATGCTGAAATTCTTAATCTTCTATTCAACGCTTCGTTTCAAATGTTGAAAGCGGGCAGTACAAAATGAAAAAAGGTTAGACTGGCTAACCTTTAATATTTTGTTTGTCATTGACAGCTTTAAGATACTGTGAACGCCCAACTCCTTTATCTATCCATTCATGGAAGCAAGGAACTCTTCATTGCTCTTGGTTCCCCTCATTCTTCTTAACAGATCAGACATGGCCTCTTCTGTATTCATGTCATTGAGGTAAACGCGAAGCAGGTTCATCCTTTGTAATACATCTCTTTCCAGAAGCAGGTCATCGCGTCGGGTAGATGAAGCAACCAGGTCAATTGCAGGGAAAACCCTTTTATTGGCCAAACGCCTGTCAAGCTGCAATTCCATATTACCTGTACCCTTAAACTCCTCAAAGATCACCTCGTCCATTTTGGATCCGGTATCAATCAGGGCCGTAGCCAGTATGGTAAGGGAACCGCCGTTTTCAATTTTCCGGGCAGCACCAAAGAATTGCTTGGGTTTTTGCATGGCATTCGCTTCCACACCTCCGGATAATACTTTACCTGAAGCAGGAGCTACTGTATTGTGGGCACGTGCAAGACGGGTAATTGAATCAAGAAGAATCACAACATCATGACCGCACTCTACAAGACGTTTTGCTTTTTGAAGTGCAATTGTAGAAACCTTTACATGTTTTTCAGCCGGTTCATCAAAAGTGGATGCAATAACCTCGGCCTTTACACTTCTTTCCATATCGGTTACCTCTTCTGGCCTTTCATCAACCAATACAACCATCAGGTAGCATTCAGGATGATTTTCAGCAATGGCATTGGCAACTGCTTTCAGCAACATGGTTTTACCGGTTTTTGGCTGCGCTACAATCAAACCTCGCTGTCCCTTACCGATGGGCGTGAACAGGTCCATGATCCTGGTTGAAAAATCATTGGGTGAAGCAAACAGATTCAGTTTTTCGTGTGGGAATAACGGCGTGAGGTATTCAAAAGGCACACGATCGCGCACCTCTTCGGGTCCTTTGCCATTGATGGTCTCCACTTTAAGAAGCGCAAAATATTTTTCACCTTCTTTAGGGGGACGAACCGAACCGTATACGGTATCGCCTGTTCTTAAACCAAATAATTTGATCTGGGAAGGAGATACATAAATATCATCGGGGGAAGAGAGATAATTGTAATCAGAGGAACGAAGAAAACCATAACCATCAGGCATCATTTCCAACACACCTTCTGCCAGGATAATACCATCAAATTCAATATTGAAGGTTTGTTCACGACGGGGAGGATAAAACTTATTGACCTGTGCGCCACCCCTTTCCTGTTCTCCACCGCCTCTGGATTCATTAGGCATTTCTTCCTGCTGGTTTGGCAAATCAATCTCAGGCTCTTCTTCCTCCTGTTCTTCCCGGCCCCTGAGGTCCAGCGTTTCCTGAACAGGTTCCGGTTGTAGATCTTCCTTCTTTTTACCACGCTTTGGCTTTTCCTCTTTTTTAGCAGGGGCAGCCTTTTTTACCGGACGCTTTTGTTCCTGTGTAGATTCTTCTACTATGGCTTCTTCAGTTGAATTTGCAGTTGATGCTTTTACTATACGCTTTCGCTTTCCGCTTTCGGATGCTCCTGATTTTTGTTCACTACTCATAACGGCCTGTTTGTCTAAGATTTTATAAACAAGATCCTGCTTGTTAAGTTTTTTTGCATTCTCAATCTTTAATTCTTCAGCAATGTCCAGCAATTCCGGAACAAGCATATCATTCAACTGCAAAATATCGTACATAAGAGACTATTGTTTTTGGTGCTTCGTGGCAGATAACCAGAATGGTTTGTTATTGATTTGTTTATGACTGGGATATGAAAAACCTCTGTTGTGAGATTAAAAGGTATGAGCTCTCAACTGTTTCTGCTGCAAGTTTACAGCCTAAATGCAGAAAATCAAAATTTTTATTGGCTGGTCAATAATTCTTAACTAAACGGCTAATTCCTTTAGAATGTATATTTTTCATTGATGCAACATTGAACAGGCCTGGATAAAAGGAAATTTTTATCTGCGGATTACCTTTAAGTGGTCAGTAGGTATCTTTGCCAACCTTTTCCGGATGGTTGTCATTCCCTGCTAAATTCTACATCATGTTCAACAAACGTATAAGAATCAAAGAGCTATTAAATACCACGCCCTCCCAACAGGAAGTTATTGTAATGGGATGGGCACGTACATTCCGTAACAATCAGTTCATTGCTTTGAATGACGGCTCTACCAATAACAACCTTCAGGTGGTTCTTGAACTGGGAAAATTTGACGATGAATTCCTGAAAAGAATAACCACCAGTGCTTCCCTGAAGATCAGGGGGAGGCTTATTGAATCTCTTGGGAAAGGACAAAAAATGGAGGTTAAGGCGGAAGAGGTGGAAATTCTGGGTGACAGTGATCCGGAAATTTATCCATTACAGCCGAAAAAACACAGTCTTGAGTTTTTAAGGGAGATAGCCCATTTGAGGTTTCGTACCAATACGTTTGGTGCAGTTTTCCGGATCAGGCACTCACTTGCTTTCGCAGTGCACAAATTTTTTAATGATAAAGGTTTTGTTTACCTGCATACACCCATTATTACAGCCAGTGATGCAGAAGGTGCAGGTGAAATGTTCAGGGTAAGTACACTGCCCTTTGATCAGCCACCCCGCAAAGAAGATGGCAGCATCGATTTTTCAGAAGATTTTTTTGGAAGGGCAACGAATCTTACAGTAAGCGGTCAGCTTGAAGGAGAGCTTGGAGCAACAGCTTTTGGGGACATTTATACTTTCGGTCCTACTTTTCGTGCGGAAAATTCAAATACGGCAAGACACCTTGCAGAATTCTGGATGATAGAGCCTGAGATGGCATTCAGTGACCTGGAGGACAATGCCAACCTTGCCGAGGAATTTATCCAGTATATCATCAGGTATGCAATGGATAATAATGCCGATGACCTTGAATTTCTCCGGCAAAGACTTATTGATGAAGAAAAATTAAAACCGCAACAGGATAGAAGCGAACTGGATCTCCTGCAAAAACTCCAGTTTGTGCTGGATAATAAATTTGAACGGATCACTTATACTGAAGCCATTGAAATTCTTGTGCAATCTCCTGCATATAAAAAGAAAAAATTTCAATACGATGTGAAATGGGGTATCGATATGCAAAGTGAGCATGAGCGTTACCTCGTTGAAAAACATTTTAAAAAACCTGTGATCGTTACAGATTATCCAAAAGAGATCAAGGCCTTTTACATGCGGCAGAATGATGACGGTAAAACTGTTGCCGCAATGGATATACTTGCACCCGGTATCGGCGAAATAGTAGGGGGATCGCAAAGAGAAGAGCGGATGGATAAACTGTTGAACAGAATGAAAGAAATGAATGTGCCGGCTGAAGAATTGTGGTGGTACCTGGATACGCGTAAATATGGAACGGTACCCCATGCAGGATTTGGGCTGGGCTTTGAAAGAATGGTTCAGTTTGTAACCGGAATGGGAAATATCCGCGATGTTATTGCATTTCCAAGAACACCTAAGAGTGCAGAATTTTAATCCTCACGGATACAGGTAATGGGGATGGTAAGTTTCTTCAATAATTCTTCGGTATGCGTTCTGAATGTAAGTCGTTCAACAAAACTGTGTTTATGCGGAACGGTTATCAGCATATCTATACGGTTATCCTCAAGGTAGGATTGAATGCCATGAAAGAATTCATCATCATGTACGGTGTGGCACCTGGAGCCAAGGAAAGAAACCAGATTGTCAAGTTCTTTTGAGCTTGTTTTATTTTCCTGTACATGTACAACGTGTAACTGCGCACCAAGACCCTGGATAAAATCCCTGATCTTTTGTTGCGGCAGTTCTTCTTTAAGATCATCTATGGCGAGGGCCACATTCGAAATATCCCTTTTTATTGTTGTATCAGGAACTACTATAACCGGTATGCTGGAATGCCGTACAATAGAAAGTGAGGTGCTTCCAAACAAAAACCTTTCAATGCCTGATGTGCCATGCTTGCCTGAAACCACTGCGAATGGTTCTACAGACCTGCAGATTTCCTCCAGTTCGTTTGTAACATCTCCCAACCGGCTTTCCTGTTTTACGGGCAGTGCGGGATAAGCTTTTTTCAAAATGGATACTGCATTGGCCAGACCATCATCAGCAGCAGTTTTCAATTCTTCTCCCGAAACCATCATTACCGGCACTTCAGCCATGCTAACGGGTATCTGATATACATGCAACAACAAAATGCCGGCCTTTATTTTATCTGCAATGGATCCGGCATACAGCATGGCATTTTCTGCAGCCACTGAAAAATCTGTAGCAACAATAATTGTTTTCATACAGAAAAATTACAAAGAAATAGGCGTAAACAAGGCTGAGCTTTATGGAAAATATTATGATAAACATCATAAATAAAAAACGAGATGCAACAACCCAATCTGCCGGTCACCAAACGAAAGCCTGAAAGGAGTTTGCATATAGATATGACCGCTATGGTTGATCTTGGATTTTTACTGATCACATTTTTTATTTTCACCACTACCATTTCCACTAAAACAAGTATTGCCTTATCTGTTCCTAAGGCAGGACTGCCTTTGAAAATTCCGGAAAGCAGAACAATGACATTTATACTGGCCAGGGATAATAAGGTGGTGGCTTATGAAGGGATGTTGGAGCGTGCCAAAAAAAACAATTCGTTTGTGCTTACCGGTTATGACATTAAAAGCGGGATCCGGAAATCAGTGCGCAAAAAATATGTTATGCTCGAAAGTTCAGGAAAAGGAATGGGTGATGAAATGATCGTTTTAATAAAACCACTGGAACAATCATCCTATGCCAACCTGGTAGCTGTTATTGATGAAATGCTGATCAATGGAATAAGAAAATATGCAGTGGTAAATGCAAGTGAAGATGAAAAATTTCTGGCTGGTAATTTAACCGGCTCAGTGTTTAATCCGCATGAATGAAAAGATCCTTTGCTCTATATTCTTTCGGATATTCATATAA